>JACQXD010000060.1 GCA_016208875.1 Nitrospirota bacterium | reverse complement strand
TTGCAATAGTATGATCCGGGACCGGTTTTTTGTCGAGAGGTTTAAGGTATCGGAGAGGCAGCCTGATTGTTGTCCCGGCCGGAATAGCCAAACCTTTTAGATCACTGTTCATAAAAACAAAGTCTTCTAAGAAATTATTCAAACGGCCGTCGTCTATATCGTATCCGAGTGACGCAATAAATTCCGAAAGAGAAGTGGTTTCGTCAACCCTGACCTTTAACAACCTCTGGCCGGCCTGCCCAGCGTTTGCAAATAAGAAAATAACAAAGATCGCGATTAGACTGCATACCCTGATTTTTATCTTATTTAGAATCATATCCGGTCCTGAACATATCAACGGTATCGCCCGATGAAAAGGCATTTCTCAACCTCTCCATCTGCACGAGAATTTCTTTGATGAACATTTTCTTTATCTCTTCCGAGAGTTTTTTATCGCCATCAAGCCAGCCTGTGTCAATATCAAAATCCAAAATTATTTAGCGCAAAACCTACGGCGGGCATTTTGCACACACGGATGTGAACAATGCCGTGCTGAGGTATCTGTCTCCTCTGTCGGGAAGGATAACAACCAGGGTCCCGTCCTTCATCTCCCTTGCCTTTTTTATCGCAGCCCACATTGCCGCCCCGCTGCTCATCCCGACAAAAAGCCCCTCTTCCACAGCAAGGCGTCGTGTTGTATTAAAGGCATCGTCATCATTAACATTCAGCTTTTCATCGAGGGCCGACGGATTAAATATCTTCGGCACAATGGATTCCTTCATATTTTTAAGTCCCTGAATCCTGTGGCCTAATAATGGCTCGACACCGACTATTTTAATATTACCGTTGAACTCCTTAAGCCTGCGCCCGGCGCCCATCAGTGTACCTGTCGTACCCATACCCGCAATAAAGACAGCGACCTCGCCTTTTGTCTGATCAATTATCTCTTTCCCCGTAGTTTCATAATGCGCCTTAATGTTTGCCTCATTATCGAACTGGTTGGGCATAAAATATCCGTCTTTATTATCGCCGTAAATCTTATGTGCAAGCCTTATCGCACCGTCAGTACCTTCATTACCGGGACTTAATACAAGTTCGGCTCCGAATGCCTCGAGCACTTTTCTTCTTTCCATGCTTACGCACTCAGGCATGACAAGTTTAACTTTATAACCTTTCGCAGTTCCTACCATTGCAAGCCCGATCCCCGTATTTCCTGAAGTTGCCTCAAGTATTATCGAACCGTTTTTAAGCCTACCTTCTTTTTCAGCCTCCTGAACCATATAGTATGCGATTCTGTCTTTAACGGAGCCGCCGGGATTATTACCCTCAAGTTTTGCATAAAGCCGAACCTTTGAATTGGGATTTATCCTGTCGAGTTTTGCTAAGGGCGTATTTCCAATGCAATCGAGTATGCTCATTAATACTCCTCTTTTTTTTTATTTTGTATCTAAAGTGAATTTCAAAGCATCTTCAATTTCACTAAGTACCTTATCTGAAAGAGTGCCAAGATATCGAATTAATCTTGATTTATCCAAAACTCTTATCTGATAGCATATCGCAACACAATCGTTATCTAATCCGCCCTCGCCTCTCGGGACAAAAACACATGCAGGAAGTTGCGACCGCTTCAAGTTTGTCGTAAAAGGTATAATAACAATAGTTCGTGTAAATTTAGTAAGCTCCACATTTTGAAAAACCAATATAGGTCTTGTCCCTGATTGTTCAGAACCAACTGCAGGGTCGAGATTCGCAAGATAGACATCTCCTTTTTTCATTTCTTATCTTCATTTTTTAAAATCTCTGCGTATTCATTTAGTCCAGCCTCAGCCATTTTCATATCTTCTTCAGCAAACTCAGAGAATAACTGAAAAAGTTTCTCATCTTCAACCTTGGTTTCCTCTACTTCTATATCTTGAGTCGGTGGAACATAGAGAATTAAATAAGACAGTTGTGGCGTTGCTGTATACAAACTGGATTCTATCCTCACAGGATTCCACATACTTTTTATTGTTGTTGGAACCGGTTTATTGGTAGTCATTTTATGTCTCCTTTCCTATCTCAAAATCTTTCCATCCGATGATATTTTCTTGTATTCCAAATTGTGGAGGTGCGCCTACCTGCGGAACTGGTAGTTGAGAGATTCTAAGTGATTTTGAAAATTTAGATTCAAAATTTAAACTATCAATTAATGCAATAGTTGCTTCCATTTCAAAAGAATTTCTTCCCTCAGGAATACAAGCCATAGGATTAAATGGTTTACCTAAGCCCATTTCATCAGCATAAACCAAATATAATTCCCACATAAGTTGTTCTAATTTGGTGGAAGGTTTTTTTGCTTTCAAGCCTAAATTTTCTGCTTCTACCCTACCTATTAAATATCCGTGGAAATAAAGCTTCTCTGCCAAATCATCTACTATTTGTTGTATTGCCTGAGCTTCGTTCTTTTGTTTCATATGAAGTTTTAAAAGTTTTGCAGCCAAAAGTCTAATTAAGGCATGAGTCCTATAAACCCCTCCTATTGCAAGAGGATGTATTCGTTCTACAAGCTTTTCTAAAATCTTTACTATATTTGCTTGCTCTGTAATCCCTAATTTTTCTTTTGCCAAATTAATATAGCCAAAAACATCTTCAACACCTATCTCAATCTTTGGCTCATTCGGAACATCCGGATGCGGAGGATTAAAAGGCGTTCCAATACTTGGGTCTATAGGCGAGAGTTCACCAAGAGTCCCCATCATGATTTCATCTGCTCCTAAGGCAATCAACGTTGCAGCACTATGAGCTTTGTAAGGAATCAGCACCCCGAAATTCCTACAATATTCCCTTATAAGACTAACTAACCGCCATGGTAAAATTGTATCCCCCCCTGTACTAAAAATAAATAAATCTATTTTATTAGTGCTGCCGATTTTTGATAAATGTTTATAAAAAATCGGAATTGTATCTAAAGCAATTCTTGCGGTTAATGGAGGCTGTCGATCTGATGTAACATAAGTTAACAGTTTAGAGCCTCTTTCTGATTCGATAGCAGAAATAACTTTTCTAACATTTTCACTAGACATATCCAACCTCCGTATATTTTAACCTTTTTCCTTCGTCAATCCAAATGCATCATGCAAAACCCTGACTGCCAGTTCCGTATATTTTGAATCGATAACGCACGAAACCTTTATCTCCGATGTACTTATCATCATTATGTTCACGCCGTGCTTTGCAAGGGTCTCGAACATCCTGGCGGCAACACCGGAATGCGTCCTCATGCCGACACCCACAATAGATATTTTTGCAATGTCTTCTCTAAGATCAACGGCCTTAGCATTAAGTTCCTTTGCCATATCTTCCGTCATCTTTAACGCCTTTTTACTGTCCGTCTTAGGCACTGTAAAGGAAATATCGGACTTCCCGTCACTGCTTATATTCTGGACTATCATATCGACGACTATATTGGAATCCGCAATCCCCTTGAAGAGTTTAGCAGCTATGCCGGGCCTGTCAGGCACTCCCATTACAGTAATCTTTGCCTGGTGCTTGTCATAAGCAACACCTGATACAGCTACATCTTCCATATCCTTATCCTCCTTGGCAACAAGTGTCCCCGGATTATAATTGAAACTTGACCTTACAACGACAGGAACATTATATTTCATTGCGAATTCGACAGATCTTGTCTGGAGCACCTTTGCACCGAGGCTTGCAAGTTCGAGCATCTCTTCGTAAGATATTTTATCGAGCTTTTTTGCCTCGGGAACAATGTTCGGATCTGTCGTATAAACTCCATCGACATCGGTATAAATCTCGCACACGTCGGCATCCAATGCCGATGCTATGGCAACTGCCGAGAGGTCGGAGCCTCCCCTGCCGAGTGTGGTAACATCGGAATCCTCTGTTATACCTTGAAAGCCGGCAACAACAATGACATAATCTTCATCCAGAGCCTTTTTTGCCCGTTCACTCGTTATCTTCTCGATCCTTGCCTTTGTATGAACAGTGTCTGTGATTATTCCCATCTGCCTACCCGTTAATGCCATTGCCTTATGGCCGAGTTCCTCGATGGCCATTGCCGTTAAGGCACTGGTTATCCGCTCTCCGGATGAGAGAAGCAGATCCATTTCCCTTTCGCTCGGATTGGACGACACCTGATGTGCAAGGTCTATTAATTTATCCGTCTCTCCTGCCATTGCGGATACAACAACTGCGACCCTATGGCCTGCCTTAACCGCTTTTGTAACTCGCTCTGCAACAGCCTTAATCCTATCAACATTCGCAACAGACGTGCCGCCGTACTTCTGAACAATAAGCATTAATCCAGAACTCCCTTGATAAGATAATCCATCAACTTATACCCTTCTTCGATAACTACAATGTCTTTTCTCCCGGAAATGGATTCATCAAAAGCAGCACCTTCATTTTTCCTTCTATTTTTGTTATCAAAGATAACAAACGGCACAGGCTCCCCGGTATGGGTCCGGATGTCTGTCGGGGTCGGATGGTCGGGCATTAGCAATATCCTGTATTCTTCAAACGGCCTCATCCCGCGCATAACCGTTCCCACAACCAATGCATCAAAATCCTCTATTGCCTTGATCTTATCCTTATAGTTCCCCGAATGTCCTGCCTCGTCGGGTGCTTCTACGTGAATGTATACAAAATCTACCTTTTCAAGTGCCTTCAACGATGCCTCTGCCTTACCTGCATAATTTGTGTCGAGCCATCCTGTAACACCGGGCACGTTAAGTATTTCAAATCCGGCATAAACACCGAGTCCCTTTGTAAGATCCACAGCAGAGACCATTGCACCGTCAACCGAATACTTTTCCTTAAACTTCGGTAAATCCGGCTTCTTGCCCTGACCCCAGAACCAGATACTGTTTGCCGGATTTTTCCCCCTGTTTATCCTCTCTCTATTTATATGATGGCTCTCAAGTATATCAACCGAATCCAGCATCATATCTCTTAGTACATTTTCTCCCGAACCTACAGGCAGGTAATCGGATATGTCCTTTCCCAATATGTCATGGGGCGGCGTACATTCAACTTCAGATTCACCTCCGGACCAGACCATCAAATGCCTGTAACTTACACCCTTATAAAACTTTATTTCAGATGAGCCAAGTTCCTTGTTTATATCATCGATAAGCACTCCCGCCTCTTCGGTTGTAATATAATCCCCGCTGTAGTCTTCCATTACTGCCTGTGTCTTATTCTTATTATATTTAAGCGTAACAAGGTTGCACCTGTACGCAATATCATTGTCTCCGAGGTCGATACCTATGCTTGCAGCTTCGAGCGGCGCCCTCCCGGTATAATATTCCTTTGGGTTATAACCGAGTATGCTCAGATTAGCAACATCGGAACCAGGATAAAAACCCTCCGGAACCGTTCTTACCATCCCTATTGTTCCTTCGCAGGCAAGCTTATCCATATTCGGAGTGAATGCCGTTTGCAACGGGGTCTTCCCGCCGAGATCTTTCAGCGGTCTGTCAGCCATTCCGTCACCTATGATAACTATATATTTCACCGTACCCTCTACCTATCTTATTAGATAACTATCACTAATCGGATACACATATGGATTCATGATGCACGATTTTTTGTGCTGATGCACGATTCATGATACACGATGCATGTTTTTATAGTTTATCGTGGATCATGCATCTTGTATCGTGTATCCCTTAAATGATTCCTTCCAAAACCTTTTCAACTTCTCCGATCTCTGCCTTAACCTTTAACGGGTCTTTTGATACCCTGAACACGGTATCGGGATCCTTAAGCCCGTGTCCCGTAAGCGTACATACAATAGTATCCCCCGCTTTAAAATATCCATCTTTATACAATTTTATCACACCGGCCAATGATGCGGCTGATGCAGGCTCGCAGAATATGCCTTCCGAAGATGCAACAAGACCGTAGGCCTTCAGTATCTCTTCGTCGGTTACAGCATCTATCCTTCCCCCCGATTCATCCCTTGCCGCTACTGCTCCTTTCCAACTCGCAGGGTTCCCGATCCTTATGGCAGTGGCTATCGTCTCGGGTCTGTCTATCGGATGTCCTCTGACAATAGGAGCAGCGCCGGCTGCCTGAAATCCAAGCATAACGGGTAAGGATACAACTTTCCCTGCCTTTTCATACTCCCTGTAACCCTTCCAGTAAGCAGTAATATTCCCTGCATTACCGACAGGCAATGCATGATATTTCGGAGAAAAACCAAGTTGATCGCATACCTCAAAGGCAGCAGTTTTTTGGCCCTCCAACCTATAAGGATTTATAGAATTAACAAGGGTTATCGGATATCTTTCAACAAGGGTTTTGACTATATTTAATGCTTCATCAAAATTGCCGTCGACTTGAAGCACATGCGCCCCATGAACTATAGCCTGTGCGAGTTTGCCGAGAGCGATCTTTCCCTGAGGAATAAGAACTATTGCCTTTATTCCTGCCCTCGCAGCATAGGCTGCTGCAGCGGCGGACGTATTTCCGGTCGATGCACATATAACAGCCTTTGATCCGGATTCGATAGCCTTTGACAGGGCAAGTGTCATTCCCCTGTCTTTAAAAGAGCCGGTAGGATTAGCTCCATCAAATTTAAAATATATCTCAAGGTCGATATTTTTCTTAAGATTGACCGCCTTTATAAGGGGCGTATTTCCTTCTTTAAGCGTAACAACCGGTGTCTCGCTCTTAACCGGAAGAAATTCTCTATATTCCTCTATTATTCCCCGCCACAAAATTTTTGAACTCTCTCCTATTTCCATAAACTCTCCATTTATTAAATTTCAATAACCAAATACCAATTACCAAATAAAGCTCCCCGCCGCAGAGACGGCGGGGTATCAAAAAAATAAATCGTACTTTGTCATTCCCGCTTGTCGGGAATCCTTCTGATCCCCGCTTTGGCAAAGAGGGGTTAGGGGAGATTTATTGAAAATTTATTTATTCAAAACTCCCCCTTCATCCCCCTGTGCCAAAGGGGGAATATAAGGACACCCCACAGCAGAGACTGTGGGGTATTGAAAATTTAATAAATTTCAATACCTAAATTCCAATAATCAAACAGTTTGGAATTTGTGATTTGATTATTGATAATTCCTCTTTTATTTGGTTATTGGATTTTGGAAATTGGTCATTCTACTCCATGATGTCTCCTTCCACAAGTTCTACCTCTACGCCCTGCTCTCTCAGATATCTTATTCCTTTTTCAAGATTTTCTTCTGTTCCCTCGAGCTCAAGCACCATCTCTCCGACTGTCTCTGTAACCCTTGCCCTTCTAATATTAGGCATAACGTCAAACTTTTTTGCCATTGTAAAAATAACAGGTTCTTTTATCAATCTTTGAGGAAATGTTAACTTCACTCGTTTTTTCATAAATCCTCCATTTTGCGTGATACGTTATGCGTTAAGCGTGATGCGTAAGAGAAATATTTCAACTTATTACGCATTACGGATTACGCATTACGATTAGTGCCTCCGGCTATAGCCGGAACTATAGAAACTTCATCACCGTCTTTGACTGTCGTATCCTCTGCCTTTAGAAATCTGATGTCCTCTTCATTAACATAGATGTTGACAAATCTCCTTACCTTGCCTCCTTCGGATATCCTTTCACCTATACCTGGAAATCTTTTATCAAGGTCCGTAATGAGATCCATTATACTGCCGGGCACACCTTCCACTTCTTCTTTGCCCTGTGTCAACCTCTGAAGTGGTGTTGGGATTCTCACTTTAATTGCCATCTTCTCACCTCCAAACTAATTGCCAATAACCAAGCACCAATTTCCAAATAAATTCCAATAATCAATAGTTTGGAATTTGTTATTTGATTATTGGTTATTCCATTATTATTTGGTTATTGAAATTTGATTATTGGTTATTGTATTTTTTTAAGCACCTCTTCAAACGACGCCAGATTCGGTTTTATATAATGCGGCGATGCCGTGTGTCCATTCAACGCCTCTTGGGTCTTAAGTCCGTTACCGGTGATGCATATGACCGTAGTCTCATCTCTCGCTATCTTCCCGGTTTCGATTAATTTCCTCGTGCATGCCAATGTAACGCCGCCCGCCGTTTCAGAAAAGATGCCCTCTGTTTTTGCGAGAAGCTTTATTCCATCGATAATTTCCTCATCCGAGACATCTTCTCCGTATCCGTTGCTTTCCTTTACGGATTGAATAGCATAAAATCCATCTGCAGGGTTCCCGATAGCGAGGGACTTTGCAACAGTATCGGGTTTAACAGGTCTTATAACATCTGTCCCCTGTTTTATAGCCGCGGATATAGGAGAACAGCCAGTTGCCTGTGCGGCAAAGACCTTTGTAGTAAGTTCTTTTAATAGCCCTATAGTCTTAAATTCCTTGAATGATTTCCATATCTTCGTCAGGAGAGAACCGCTTGCACAGGGTACAACCACATTATCCGGCGCCTTCCACCCTAACTGTTCTATAATCTCAAATCCCTGCGTCTTTGAACCTTCGGCGTAGAAGGGCCTGATATTTATATTTACAAACGCCCATTTGTATTTATTGGCTATTTCACTGCAAAGCCTGTTGACCTCGTCATAGTTGCCGTCGACGGCAATAAGGTTCGGTTCATAGACGAGGGACGCAACTATCTTGCTCGGTTCGAGAGTTGCCGGTATAAAAACAAACCTCTTGAACCCTGCTTTTGCGCCATGCGCAGATACGGAATGGGCAAGATTGCCTGTAGATGCACATGCAACCGTATCAAATCCGAATTCTTTAGCCTTTGTAAGCGCAACTGCTACAACTCTATCCTTGAACGATAAGGTTGGATGGGCAACCGTATCGTCCTTTATATATAATTCCTCTATACCGAGTTCCCGTGCAAGGTTATCAGCCCTTATCAAGGGAGTAAATCCCGATTTCAGTCCTACCTGAGGCTCTCCGTCTATCGGGAGAAGCTCTCTATACCGCCAGAGGTTTTCCTCTCTTTTTTGGATACTTTTTCTGGTCAATGAGCGTTTTATTCTTTTATAGTCATAAACAACCTCTAATGGTCCGAAACAGAATTCACAGACATATATCGGGTCGACAGGATATTCCCTTCCACATTCCCTGCACTTAAGACCGCTCACATATCCCATAAACACCTCCTAAAACATGGTCCAAAACCATTTCTAAAAAATAAGCCGTGTATATTTTACTCCAAATTAAACGAAAATTTAAATAGAGAAAGATTTCTCTGTGCTAACTCCTGCGACTCTCGATATTCTCCTTCCAGTAAACAGTCTGAAAATCGAATCCATTAGCAGCGGGGACCTTTTTTACTACAGACGTTATCTTCACTGTCTGATTGCTTCCCTTCATAAATGCCTTGATCTCTATCCTGAAAGTAGAAGATGTAGTCCTCAAGAGTCCCCCCATGAATGCGAGACTCATAGGCATCATCGTTACCCCGCCGATCTCTTTTGTCCTCTGCTTAAACACGGATTCGATATCCTCCTGTGTTGCACCCAGCATCTCCATCTCTTCTTTCGAGACGGTATTTATATTAATAATTCCGTCTCCAAATGTCGTAACCAGATTATAAAGCCTTGCGGTCGGGTCCGGATCGGAAAGATATTCGCTAAAACCCTTCACAAGTAAAAGCTCCTCTACAGTATCAAAATTACGGTTTTTTGCCTTGTACGGCGGGTCGAGGGTTTCGTAATATTCATCCTCGGCTCCCGACAGATGGTGATCTTTATCGGGATCTTTCCAATCCAGTATGGAGTCTATAAGTTCTTGCTGCCTGTCCTCCGGTACGCCTATATAGTCAAGCAGTCTCTTAAGACGGGTAATGTCCGCAGTATTTATATTTGTCTTTGCTCCTTCATCGGTTATTTTTCTCTCGATTTCCGCCTCTTCGGTTAGTATCCTGCTTTCAAAGGATTTTGTTGCCTCTCTATCAAGGTGCAGAATACCGTCTTCGTCAATGAAATCAACCGAATTATCTTTATCCGACAACAGATAACCCAGAGTCTCCTGGTACGCAGACAGAGCGGCATAATATGCCTTTGTTTCATCTTTGAAATTCCTTGTGCTCGCACTACCCCATCTTGTCGAAAAAGAAAAGTTCATTGCAATGACGCTCAAAAATATAAGCACAAACAATGTCATTAATAAGGCGATACCGGAATTACACTGCGAGGGTTTAAAAAATAACTTCACTTCTACTTCTTTTTTATGCCTTCTCTCGTAATGGCGACTTTACCGGTTCTCACAAACTCTTTTATCCCCATAGGCCGCATAAGCTCCACAAACGCCTCTATCTTTTTTTCGTCTCCGGTGATCTCTATAGTATATGTCTTCTGGCTCGAATCGACAATCCTGCCCCGGAATATCTCCGTGAGATTTAATACCTCTGCCTTATCTTCCTGCTTCGGTGAAACCTTTATTAATACCATCTCACGTTCAACATGATCAAGCTCGGTCATATCTACCACTTTTATAACATCTATGAGCTTATTAAGTTGTTTTGTGATCTGCTCGATAACCAAGTCATCACCGGTCGTAACTATGGTCATAATGGATACCTGTGTGTCTATTGTCTCTCCGACAGAAAGACTTTCAATGTTATATCCCCTTCCGCTGAAGAGGCCGGATATCCTTGAAAGTACCCCGAATTTATTTTCAACCAGAACCGATATAGTATGTCTCATAATCGCTCGGATGAGGCAATCTTTATAAACCTTGTTCTCTCTTTCATCTGCTCGGTAAGGACTTCACGCATCAGAATGCATGCCTTGATCACCTTTGGATTTGCAACCTTGTAATATATACTGACTCCGTCTCTCCTCGACTTAAGAATACCCGCATGCCTCATAACGGCAAGGTGCTGCGATATATTAGCCTTTGGAGCACCGACTATATTTACAAGTTCGGTAACGGTTTTTTCACCGCTCTTAAGGGCATTAAGTATCTCCAGTCTCTTTGGACTTGCGAGTGTCTTACAGACCTCGGACTGCATTTCGAATAATCTCTTATCCTGTTTCATAGTTCCATATTCTATTATTTTAATCGAATAAAGGTCAAGAAGATTTACTATTTTTTATACTCTCCGGCAAAAATTTCACCTGCTCTTCATTGCCCTTTCGATCATTCGTTTTGCCTCGCGCTCCTTTATAGTCTCCCTTTTCTCATAAAACCGCTTGCCCTTTGCAAGTCCGACCTCGACCTTTGCCATCGACCCCTTGAAATATATCTTTAAAGGGATCAACGTATATCCTTTCTGTGCAACCTTCCCTTTCAATCTCTCTATCTCTTTCCTGTGCAATAAGAGTTTCCTTGTCCTTAACGGATCATGATTTGTAATATTTCCATGGCTGTAAGGGCTTATGTGACAGTTAAGAAGAAATATCTCGTTCTCTTTTACAGTTACATAACTATCCTTTAAATTCCCCTTGCCCTCTCTTAAAGATTTTACCTCAGTTCCTAAAAGAGCGATGCCGGCCTCCACCATCTCTTCTATGTGATAATCGTGGTACGCCTTCCTGTTCTGACAAACTATGTTCATCGTCACATTATGATACCACAGCAGATAACAGAGATAGAAACACAAACATCATAAAAGATAGGAAAGGTTCGATTCTTTTATCCAATTAATGAGTTCTGCTATAGGAATGGGTCTGCTCATTAAATAACCCTCCCCTTTATCCCCTCCCCTCAGGGGAGGGGCAATATTCTTACCCTCTCCCCCGGCGGGAGAGGGCGAGGGTGAGGGGGCTTTACTTATGGTCTTATTAGTAATTAAAAATCCGCAATCCTTTCATTGAAATCATAACATCTATGCCTGTTTTGTCAAACTTTTGGAATGCCTTTACACGATTTCAAATCGAGGGCTATAATAGCCAATGGACACTACTGAAGAATTAATAGAAATAATCAACGAACACGGCGAGATCATCGGTATTGCCCCGCGATCAAAGGTACACGGCAATCCATCCCTGATCCATCGCGTTGTGCATGTCTTGGTATTTAACAAAGAAAGAGAACTGTTTCTTCAGAAGCGTTCTAACAATAAAGATGTCGCTCCCGGGAAATGGGATACCTCAGTCGGCGGGCATGTCGGTCCCGGAGAAGAACCGTTTGATGCGGCAAAGAGAGAGATGGAAGAAGAACTCGGAATTACTAAATGCAACCTGCAATTTCTCTATACTTACCTCCATACAAACCCCTCTTTGGCAAAGAGGGGTTAGGGGAGATTTATTGAAAATTTATTTATTCAAAAATCCCCCTTCATCCCCCTTTGCCAAAGGGGGAATATAAGGACACCCCACAGCAGAGACTGTGGGGTATTGAAAATTTAATAAAATTAAAAATAACGTAATAGGTGAATAGGCGAATGGGTAAAAAAACAAAATGCAAAACGCAAACCTGCTGTGACAGTGTCAGTTAACAGTGTCACCCTTCGACATGCTCAGGGTGACGGTCATGGTAAGCCTGTCGAACAATACTGATACAGACACTAATCACTGACACTTAGTTGATTTTTAATTTTCATACCCCTCTTCTATCGGCGCCGTATATATATTTGTGCATCTGAAGATTCAGCCTTACGTCAAGCCTATCCTCAAGCATCCACTTGATCAATGACTCAGGTGCAAGTATTCCGAAGGCAGGAGAAAAAAGCACATCACATCTGGATTTTAACCTGTATTTATGAATCATTCCCTTAGACCATTCATAATCATTTCTATTGGTAATGACAAATTTTATCTCATCGGTGTGTTTTAAATAATCAAAATTTGACAGGTCCATGTCCTCCAACATGCCGCTTCCCGGTGTTTTTATATCAAGGATGATAATTGCCCTGTTATCGATATCTTTTATACTTAAGGTTCCATTGGTCTCGATCAAAACCTTATATCCGTCATTTATCAGCCTCTCTATAAGATGAAGGGTTCCCTCTTGAAACAAGGACTCTCCGCCCGTAATTGCAACAAGATTAACACCTATGAGAGTAACCTCGTTGATTATTTCATTTTCGGTTAGCTCCATGCCTTCCTCGTAGGCATATTTTGTATCACAATATGAGCATCTGAGGTTGCATCCTGCTACCCGTATAAAAGTACAAGGCAAGCCGGCATAGCTCGACTCACCCTGTATACTCGTAAATATTTCGCAGACCTTCATGAGATTACAATTGATTATTCCATAAACCCTTCAAAAAATTCAATCTTCTTATCTTCCAATCAACTAATACAAACGCATTAAATTCTGATACCCCCCACCCTTCCCTCCCCCTCAAGGGGGGAGGGTTAGGGTGGGGGTGATGTAACTTTGTTTCTTGCGTTTGTATTAAAATGTTAAACTAAAAAATGCTGAACAGATCATGCAAAAATCTTTTGGTCAGAGGGGTAAACTGGATAGGCGATGCCGTAATGACAATGCCTGCACTCAGGTCACTTCGGAAAAGCCTTCCTGACACAAATATATCTCTTCTTGTTAAACCGTGGGTAGCTCCCCTGTTCGAACATAATCCGAATATAGATGAGATCATTCTTTATGAGGACATCCATAACGGTATTATCGGTAAATTCAGACTTGCATCCGTGCTGATAAAAAAAGGATTTTGCAGTTCTATACTCTTCCAAAACGCGTTTGACGCCGCCCTGATTGCCTTTCTTTCCCGTATACCGGAAAGGATTGGCTACAGCAGGGATTGGAGAGGCTTCTTGCTTACCGATTCAATCTCTTTCAATAGTGACGACAGAAAGATGCATCATATAGACTATTACCTTAATATTCTTAGAGGGGCAGGTCTAACCGCGGAATACTCCCCCCCTTATATCTACCTATCACTTAAGGAAAGGCTCGGGGCAAGAAATATCTTAGGGCATTTAAAGCGACCCGTTATCGGTATTAACCCCGGCGCATCATATGGTTCTGCAAAGAGATGGCATCCGGAGAGATTTGCTGCCGTAACAAGAAAGATAATCTGTGAGCTTGATGGAAGCGTCGTTATATTCGGGAGTCAATCAGAAGTCTCGATAGCAACAGAGATATGTAATTCTGTTAATTCCACAATCCGCATTCCGCAATCCGCACTGAAACAGATGGCCGGGAAAACATCCTTGAGGGAATTAGCCGCCCTCATCTCGGAGTGCGATATTCTTTTGACAAATGATTCCGGTCCTATGCACATCGGTTATGCTGTCGGAACTCCTTTAATTACTATATTCGGTTCAACGGATCCTGCCTTAACCGGACCACTGGGAAAAGGAAATATAGTAATCAAAAAAGGTATCGACTGCAGTCCATGTTTCAGGCGTAAATGTGACAGGCAATCAATAGAGTGTATGATCTCCATAACAGCGGATGAGGTTTTCGATGCCGTAAAAAGTTTCATTCCTACTAATAGGGCTGTATTTTTTGACAGAGACGGCACGCTCTGCAAGGATGTAAACTTTTTGAATAATTTTAATGACCTCGATATATTTAAAGAGGTCGAGAAATTGCAATTACTTAAAGAAAAAGGATTCAAACTCATAGGTGTCAGCAACCAGTCCGGCATTGCAAGAGGTATCGTAAATGAGGCATTCACAAGAGAAGTTAACAATATCTTTCTTGAACGATACGGGTTTGATGATTTCTATTATTGTCCCCATCACCCTAATGAAGGCTGCTCATGTAGAAAACCGGAACCTGAGATGACCTTCAGGGCAAGGGCTAAACACAATATTAACCTTAAAAAATCATACGTCATCGGAGATAAAGAGCTTGACATCCTCCTTGCAAAGGCAGTGGGTGCAAAAGGGATACTTGTCCTGACAGGCCAGGGTACCGAATCGGCCGATGCAGACTATATAGCAAGGGATTTGAACGAGGCTGTACAATGGATTCGGAATGATTTAGTTAAATGAAGCTCCCCGCCGCAGAGACGGCGGGGTATCAAAAAAATAAATCGTACTTTGTCGTTCCCGCTTGTCGGGAATCCTTCTGATCCCCTCTTTGGCAAAGAGGGGTTAGGGGAGATTTATTGAAAATTTATTTATTCAAAAATCCCCCTTCATCCCCCTTTGCCAAAGGGGGAATATAAGGACACCCCACAGCAGAGACTGTG
>JACQXD010000059.1 GCA_016208875.1 Nitrospirota bacterium | reverse complement strand
TAAAAACAGGCACTTTGCAGGTTTATAGAGAACATGACAGGCAGTTGCTTATAGACATAAAGACAGGTAAATATCCCTTACCGGAAGTTCAATTGATGTCGGAAAAACTATTCGCAGAATTAAACGCCGCTTATGCTAATTCTATTCTGCCGATGGAAAACGACAGGGAAAAAATACATGCACTATTGGTAGAAATTATTAAAACTGTTAATGGTAGTGTGTAGGAAACTGAGATAAATAAGAGTAAAAATCAGTTTGTGGAGCAAGGAACAAAAAATAGAGTGATTTTAGAGTGGTATTCAGGTAAACCCCGTCAGAAACTTTAAAAGGGGACTTGATTATCGTGTTTCAAAATGATTTATCTTTATGCTATCGCTTGCAGCAAGACTTTCTAACGGGGTAAAATAGGGCATAAAGGAGGTGTCTAAATGCTGGTAAAAATAGATACATATTTTGATGGAGAGTTTTGGTGTGCAAGAGGGGTAAATGAGGATATATTCACACAGGGCGAAACATACGATGAATTACTGAAAAATATTAAAGAGGCCGTTACCCTGCATTTTGAAGATGAATTTAAAAAAGGCAAGTCCGCAGAAGTTCTGGTAATGTCAGAAATGGAGGTAAGCGGTGTCGCCTAAGCTCCCACAAGTCAGTGGTCGGGAGGTGGTGCAATTTCTCGAAAAGCTCGGTTATCAAGTAATAAGGCAAAAAGGGAGTCATATAAGATTGAGAAAAATAACAAGCCTTGGCGAACATAACATTACTGTCCCGAATCATAAAATAATGGCTAAAGGAACACTGAACGACATTTTTACACGTGTTAGCCTCTGGAATAACATAAATAAAGATGAACTATTGAGGATGTTATAAACAGACATTATAAAAAGGGACATTTATGATAGATTTAAAATTTGTTGGTATTAAGGAATAATCACGGCGGGCGGAGGGAGATCAGGTAAAATGAGCCGAACAGGAGGTGATTGTTGATGACAATCATCAACTCTTTCGGATATATTTCAACAGTTCTTCTTCTTTCTCTGTCATCTTTTTTTCAGAGTATTTGCTTTTTTCATGGTCATATCCTACAAGGTGAAGAATCCCGTGCACGAGGAGACGTCTCAACTCCTCTACTAATGAAAAACCATATCTGTCCGCCTGCCTTTTTGCTGCCCTAAGGTTTATAACGATATCGCCGAGAACAAGTCCCGATGCATGATTCATGATGCACGATGCATTTTTTTTATCATGTATCGTGTATCGTGTATCGTGTATCGTGTTCTGTATCTGCGGAAATGAAAGTACGTCGGTAGTCATATCCAACCCGCGATAGAGGGAATTGAGTGCCTTCATCCTTAGATCATTTACGAGAAGGATACTGAGTTCGGTCTCCCGAAGACCGATATATTTGAGGACTCTCTTTGCATCACTCTCAATTTTCCGTAGGTTTACTCTTATAAGTCTTTGTCGGTTCTTTATGAAGATTTTCATTGTCTGAGTAATGGGAAAATTGCGTTTCCCGTATATTTCCTTTACCGGAATCCTTTTTTGTATTGCCGTTGAAGTTAAAACCCGGATAGTCAACCCTCTTATGCAATATACCGGTTAGTATGTATGAGAAATGCTTTTTTATCTCGGATATATCTTTCAACGTAAGCTCACACTCATCAAGCTGTCCTTCGAGGAATACGTGATTAATCATCCTATCAACAAGGGCAGTAATCCTTGAAGGCGTCGGATCGGTCAGGACGCGGGATGCAGCCTCAACGGCATCGGCCATCATTACGAGAGCTGCTACACGGGTTTGGGGCTTAGGTCCGGAATATTTATATTCTTCTTCCGAAAATTTTTCACCGTTATGATCCTTCGCCTTCTGATAAAAATAGGTCATAAGGCTTGTGCCGTGATGCTGCTGTATTATATCTATGATCGGTTCTGGAAGTTTATGCTCTCTTGCGAGTTCTACCCCTTCTTTCACGTGAGAGCATATTATCATGCTGCTCATATGGGGGGTAAGTTTTTCGTGTTTGCTCAGAGAGCCGCTCTGGTTTTCGATAAAGTATTCCGGCATCTTGACCTTTCCTATGTCATGATAGTACGCACTGACCCTCGCAAGCAGGGGGTTTACGCCGACTGCCTCGGCAGCAGCCTCTACCAGATTGCCTACGATTACGCTGTGGTGGTATGTGCCGGGTGCTTCTATCATTAGACTTTTCATAAGGGGCTGCTCGAGGTCCAGAAGTTCGAGGAGACTTATATCGGTTGTAACTTTAAATAGATATTCGAGCAGCGGAAGCATTACGGATGCAATAGCTATTACGCTTATTCCCGAGGAAAGGGCAAATATCACGGATTGACCTGCCTTCAGCGTGAGAAACTCACCTGCAAGAAGCAGGAGAATGGAGGCAGTTACGGCATTCACCAATCCGACATAGAAACCACCCCTCAGGAGAGCAGATCGCCTTTTACACCTGATAACGCTGAATGCAGCAGTGAGACTGCCTACAAACGCATATACCGGAAAGGTTGCATCATTAAGCCATAGGCCGCTGAATAGGCTCACAATAAGGGAAAATACCATTGCTGTGTGAAAATCGAATAGAAGGGTAACCAACATTGCACCCGCAGGCAACGGGATGCCGAATAAAGTGCTCTCGACGGGAATAGAGCCGAGTCCCCTGGCAAGGTTAGTCAATACATAATAGAAAAATCTCCCGAAAAATAATGTGCTGACGATCATGAACCCGAGAAGAAGGAGCATGTTATAACTTTTAAGGAAGGATGGTTTATATCTTAGAATATCTCTATAAAAGATGATCAGGAGCAGACAGGCTATAAGCACCCCGCCTGCAAGATGCTCAAGACCTGCTTTCCCCTGTATGGCGATTGCGGATAAAAAGGCAAATACGACAAGAAGGGAGTACTTCTTAATATCTATCCCCTTATTATCCTTTGTAGTCTTCTGTGTGCCGTTTTTCATATCTCTCGTATGCCCTTACTATCTCCTGTACCAGTTTATGTCTTACCACATCTCTCTCAGAAAAGTATATAACCTTTATGCCCTCTGTATCGCTCAATACCTTTTCCGCCTCCACAAGCCCTGATAATTTACCCGGAGGTAAATCTATTTGCGTTACATCACCGGTAATCACGGTCTTTGAATTAAACCCGAGTCTTGTAAGATACATCTTCATCTGTTCGGACGTTGTATTCTGGGCCTCGTCGAGTATTATAAACGAATCGTTTAATGTCCGTCCCCTCATAAAGGCCAGAGGTGCAATCTCTATGATACCCCGCTCAATAAATTTACTTGCCTTCTCGGCCTCTATCATATCGAAGAGGGCATCGTAAAGCGGCCTCAGATACGGATTGACCTTCTCGTATATGTCTCCGGGAAGGAATCCGAGTTTTTCTCCGGCCTCCACGGCAGGCCGTGCAAGGACAATCCTGCTCACCTGTTTTTTAAGGAGTGCATTTATTGCCATTGCCATTGCGAGATACGTTTTCCCGGTGCCGGCAGGCCCGATACCAATTACGATATCATAATTCCTGATCGCCTCGATATACAGCCCCTGTGTTTCTGTCTTGGGTATTATGAACCTCTTTTTTGAAGATACAGGTATGTTATTGAGGAACAAATCCTTGAGAGATGTCTCAGATCCCGATGCTATTGAATTTATGGCATAACGGATATCCTCGGGCCTCAGGCTATAGCCTTCAGAACTTAAGGATCTCAATTCATTGATAAGTTTTTCTGCCTTTTCAGAGGGCTGCGGTTCGCCCTGAATAAATATCTTATTGCCTCTAAAGCTTGCGGCTACTCCAAATGCCTCTTCTATAAGCCTTAGATTTTTATCGAATCCGCTGTAAAGGAATGGGAATTCCTTCTCGCTACTGAGTTCTATCTCTATCGTTACCGTGTTTTCTCCTGCTTAGAGGTATGGGAAGGCACTGAACTTTTTTGTTCCTCATCGACCTTTTCATCTTTTGACGTTACAAATGCATTCAGTTTTTCGGTCTTTTTGATTTTTAGTGCAACAACCTCTGCCTTTTCCTTGTTTACAAATTCGCCTGTCCTTACCTTGAAGAGCCTTATATCCTTGGTTTCTTCGGATTTTTTAATATATACCTTGTACCCCTTATTTTCAAGCTTGCGTTTTAATACTGCAGCATCTTTAGAGTTCTTAAATGCGCCTACCTGAACAGTATATATCTCATTTTGAATCGGTTTATCCTCTTTTGTAATGGGTTTTCTTTCTCTTGCGCCAGGTATATCTATTTCTTTTTTGGCAAGAGATACCTCTACAAGCTTGTCTTTTTCAATATGCTTTTCCTCTTTCACGGACTTTTCCAGCCGCACAGGGTTGTCATCTATCGGCTGCCCGGAATTTTGAACTGTTTGAACTTCGGAAACCGGCACCGGATCATGATATGATGGACCTGCAATTATCTGAGGTTCCGGTTGTTTTTCTTTTATCCCGGCCTTACCGACAAAATAACCGAGTGTAAAACTTAGGGTAGAGGTCAGCACAACAACCCCTATGATAAGTTTTCTCCCGGATGCCGGTTCTCTGTGTTTTCCTTTAAAATTTCTGCGTTTCATATCCTCATAAAATAAGCATAGCATCACCGTAGGAGAAAAATCTATATTTACGTGCTATAGCTATATTATATGCCTCCTTTAGTCTTTTCAGGCCGCAAAGGGCGGAAGTCAGCATTAAAGGGGTGGAATGGGGCAGGTGAAAATTTGTTATAAGCGAATCAACTACCTTGAACTTATAACCGGGATGGATGAAGATGTCGGTATAGCCACGGATAACTGATGATGCAGGATTCATGATGCATGATGCACGATTTTTATCATGTATCGTGTATCGTGTATCGTGTATCGTGTATCTCCCGCTCATGTATCCTTCAATCGTCCTTGTCGTGGTAGTTCCTACCGAAATAATCCTCTTGTTTAATGCCTTCACCTTTTTAATATTTTCAATAATATTGTCATTAATCTCGAAATATTCGGGTTCCATCGAATGTTCCTTTACATTTTCGGTTCTTATCGGCCTGAATGTCCCTAAACCGACATGCAGTGTCAGGTATCTTATATGAACACCTTTGTTCCTTATCTTATCCATCAGTCTACCGGTAAAATGAAGACCTGCCGTCGGCGCAGCAATCGAGCCCTGTTTTTCTGCATATACTGTTTGGTACCATTCCTTGTCTCTTGTATCTGGTTTTCGTTTTATGTATGGCGGCAGGGGCATCTCTCCATGTTCCCACAGGTTATCCATAAAGTCTCCGGAACATTCAAAATGTGCAGTCGCGCCGTCAATTATCTCTGCCGAGAATCCTTCCGAGATAGATAGTCTTCCGCTCCATTTACCTTTCGATAGTATTTCCCATGTACTATGACCTACCCCCCATCTTAAATTGAGAGGGGGCGAGGGAGAGTTATTTTCACGCTCCTTTAAGCCGAATCCTATGGGTTTTACAAGAAGTATCTCCATCCGTCCACCTGTAGACTTAATACCTGTAAGCCGTGCAGGAAATACCTTTGAGTTGTTTAGTAAAAGCATATCGCCCTCATTGAGATATTCGGGCAGATCACGAAATCTTTTATCTTCGATACTACCGTCTCTATGGAGGACGAGGAGCCTTGAGCCGTCTCTTTTTTCAGCAGGACTTTTTGCGATGAGATCCTCGGAAAGGAAAAAATCAAAATCGGCAACTTTCATTATCTACGATCCTTAAAAAATCTTTTTAACATCGAAGCGCATTCGTCTTCGAGTAAACCGGAGACGATCTCCACCTGATGGTTGAGCCTTTTATCCGACAGAAGGTGATAGAGGCTGTCAACGGCTCCTCCCTTTTTATCGTTACAGCCGTAAACAAGCCGTTTGATTCTTGCATTAACCATTGCACCTGCACACATGATACACGGTTCTTTTGTCACGTAGAGTGCGGTTTGGGTTAACCGCCAGCTGTCTTCTCTCTCTGACGCATTTCTTATTACAAGTATCTCGGCATGCGCGGTAGGGTCTTTAACGCTCTCACGTGTGTTGTGTGCCTTTGCGATGATTTTATCTTCATTCGCGAGGATAGCTCCGACAGGAACCTCTCCTTCCGAAAAAGCAAGGGATGCCTCCTCGAGTGCCAGCCTCATAAAATAAAAATCCTGTTCTCTTACGTCCATATCATGAATAAATAAATTTTCAATAAATCTCCCCTAACCCCTCTTTTCCAAAGAGGGGATCAGAAGGATTCCCGACAAGCGGGAATGACAAAGTACGATTTATTTTTTTGATACCCCGCCGTCTCTGCGGCGGGGAGCTTCATTTTCATCTAATTTTCTCAGGAGATCTTTTTTCTTGATATGGCCGTGAAGTGTCGAACCGTCCTTGAATTCAAGCACAGGAATATCGAACCTGTACATCTCATATAGCTCATCGCTGGAATCGATATGGACTTTTGTAACCCTCAGGCCATATTTTTCGGTCAGTCCGTTTATCGTCTCTTGCATGGCATCGCACAACCAGCATCCTTCCTTTAGATAGAAAGTCAACCTGACCATTATCTTTTCCCTCTTATAGAGCAACGGTGTTGTGTAATAAATTAACATAATCTTGTCGGAAGCATCCAAATTCAACCCGATAGAAAGACCCTCACCTTAACTTATTTTTATGTTAAAATTGAGCTATCGAAGGAGGAGTAAATGTTCCATACGTCAAGCCCGGAAGATATTATAAGCGGTCGAATTACGGACGTCTACTTCGAGAGAACAATAAGGATATTAAAGGCAAAGGGTATCAATCCCGTTGTAAAGGCGGAGTTCATTGCAAAGAATCTTCCGGATAACTGGCAGTGGGCTGTTTTTGCAGGAATTGAAGAAGCAATATATCTTATGAAGCACCTCAAGATCAAGGTTCGGGCGATGAAAGAAGGAACTATTTTTTATCCATACGAGCCTGTTATGGAAGTCGAGGGTAAATATCAGGACTTTTGCATATACGAGACCGCTATGCTCGGATTGATATGTCAGGCGTCCGGAATTGCAACAAAGGCAGCTCGCTTCAAGATACTCGCCGGAGGCAGACCTGTTGTCAGCTTCGGTGCAAGGAGGATGCATCCTATACTTGCACCGATGATAGAGAGAAATGCGTATATAGGAGGATGCGATGGCGTTGCTGTAATAAAATCGGGCGAGATAATCGGAGAAGACCCGATGGGCACAATGCCGCACGCCTTAATAATCTGCATGGGTTCGACTGTTGATGCGATCAGGGCATACGATGAAGTGCTTGAGCCAAAATTCAAAAGGGTTGCACTTATTGATACATTCCTCGATGAGAAGTTCGAGGCACTGAACGTTGCAGAGGTCATGGGAAAAAAACTATATGCAATAAGACTCGATACCCCGTCATCGAGGAGAGGAAATTTTTACCGTATCCTCGAAGAGGTTAGGTGGGAGCTTGATCTCCGGGGATTCAGGCATGTTAAGCTCTTTGTAAGCGGAGGCATAAAAGAGGAAGACCTTCCTGTTTTAAACCCCGTTGTTGACGCATACGGCATCGGCACATCAATCAGTAATGCCCCTGTTGTTGACTATTCAATGGATATAATAGAGGTCGAAGGCAAGCCACTGGCAAAGAGGGGCAAGTGGTCAGGGAGCAAGCGTGTGCTGATGTGCCCAAAATGCGGACAAAGAAAGATCGTACCGAATAACAGAAATAAATATGTATGTTCATGCGGGAAGAAAATTGAAGATTTACTGATACCTGCTCTCGATAAGGGAAGGCAGCTTATTAAGACATTATCCCCGATTAAACTCCGGGAATTTGTCTTGAAAAATACAAAGGACCTTCAACTGTAAATAATTATGAATAAAATTATTTTGAATACACCATTGGATACCGGCTACTAAATAATGGCTTCGTTTTACATCCTTTCTGCCATATTCCTCTGGAGTTCTCTCGGAATAGTAGTAAGGCTTTCCGGGGTTCCGATACATGTGCTTATCTTCTATGCGGTTATAGTCGCCACGATCGTTCAGGGTGCGATCCTCTCCACTAAGAAATATAGGAAAGAGATACCCGATATTAAGAAACTGAAATATCCGCTGATACTCGGTCTTATTGCGATCGTAAATACGGTCACCTATTTTTATGCTTTCAAAAACACAACAATAGCAAATGCAGTGCTTACTCATTATACTGCGCCTATAATAGTTGCATTCCTTGCCCCGATCTTTTTAAAAGAGACGATAACAAAAAGGATTATTATTGTAATAGTTATAGCCTCGATAGGCCTCTGGATCATGCTTAACGGATTCTCTTTTTCAAATGGTCATACAGCAGGTATAATTGCAGGTCTTATCTCGGGGTTTGCATATGCCGTTATCATCATATTTACCAGGGCATATTCTCCTGATTTCAACCCCGTGGTCCTGTGTTTTTTTTCAAACGCCGTGATTGCATCATTGCTCGCACCTTTTATAAGAGATTTTCCTTTAAATGCCCTTTGGAGTTTTTTGGTGATGGGAATACTTCACTCTACTATTGCACCTGTTCTATATTATGAAGGGCTTAAATATGTTTCGGCCAATAAGACTGCGGTTCTCGGCTATCTGGAACCGGTATGTGCAATAATCTTTAGTATGATATTCTTAAATGAAGTACCGGGCATGAATTCAATCATAGGCGGGATACTGATAATATTCTCAGGGTATCTCACATTAAGAGACAACCGGAACGTATTGTCTTAAAGATAAAACCTTACTTTAATGTACACGGCCAGCTACTAAATCTTTTTTTAACCCCTTGAAAAATAACAAAGATAATTTTCAGTTGATTATTATATCGCATGCGATATAATCTATGAATTAATTATGCTGCATCATTTAGTAATGAGAGTTACTGACCTCGGATGTCAATAGTGGACACCAATTGGCTCATACCGCCATCCTCTTTTCATAGAACTTTTTTTCATAAGCTATTGGCGATAGATAGCCCAGCCGAGCCTGTCTCCTCTGCCGATTGTAAAAGATTTCTATATATTCGCTGATCTCCCTCATTGCCTCTTTTCTGCTTATGTATTTTTTGTGATACACAAGTTCCTGCTTAAGCGTTCCCCAGAAGCTTTCCATCGGAGCATTGTCATAACAGTTGCCTCTTCTGCTCATTGATGCAGTCATCCCAAATTGTTCAAGTAATTTCCCGTAATTGCCGGAACAATACTGACTGCCCCTGTCAGAGTGATGTATCAGCCCTTTTGCAGGCCGTTTGCCTGCTACTGCCCTGAACAATGATTCGCTGACAAGGTTCTTTGTTATTCTCTGTCCCATAGCATATCCCACTATCTCGCCATTGAATATGTCCTTGTGTCCGGCAAGATAAAGCCAACCCTCTTCCGTAGGTATATAGGTTATATCTGTTACCCATATCTTGTTCGGAGCCTCTGCTTTGAATATGGTCTGCCATTTTCCTACTATGTGGATTGTCATTCGATATTCAGGTTTGTTCAGGGTAGGGATTCTTTCTGGAGAAAACACCACAAGATTACCGATGAGGCAGATCCCCAGTGGAAACAAGTTTTGTACGACTGTAACGTTAAGATCATTTATGCCTTATCGCCTCAGGCAAAAGGCAAGATTGAACGCCCTTACCAGTGGCTTCAAGACAGGCTTGTCAGAACCTGTGTCAGAGAAAATGTAACCGATATAAAGCAGGCACAGAAAATACTCGGTCAGGAAATACTCGGTCAGGAAATACATAGATACAACTACCGTCAGGTTCATTCTACAACTCAGGAAGTCCCTTATCTCAGATTCCAGAGGGCTTTAAAAGAGGGCGTGTCTCTTTTTAGAGAATTCAAAATAAGACCTCCCTATCAATCCGCAAAAGACATATTCTGTCTAAGAATTGATAGAACTGTTGATCCTTATAGAAAAATATCTATAAATAATCTGATACTGAAAATCAATGGTGTCACGCCGGGAGAAAAGGTTAATATCCGTGTTTATCCTATTAATAACATTCTGTCTGAACTTAGATTCTGGTGCAATGGTCATCTCGTCGATACACAACGAGTTAAAAACCAAGATTTGAATTTATCTGTCTGGTAATAAGACCTTGTACGTCACTAATGAGAGGAACTGATTAGCTGCCTTCTTTCGGTTTCTCTCATTGCCTATTTGAGCGATGCAAAGAATAGCAACAAATAAGGAATACCACTATCATGAAAAGACTTCGACACCAGAGTTAAAAACACATATAAACAACATAGAATAAAATGTTATTATTAAATCAGTCTGGGAAAGGAGACGGGCTATGCGTGTAATAGATATTCCACAAATTAAAAAGTTAGGTGTGGCAGAAAAGATTCTTCTGGTAGAAGATATTTGGGACAGTATATCTTCCAAAGAATCTGAAATCCCTGTCCCCCGGAGCCATATAAAAGAACTGGATAGAAGACTTGCAAGGCACAAATCAACTCCGGGGAAGCTATTATCTCTAGATGAACTACGGGAAAGAATAGAATCACGGAAATGACATATTCCCTATTCTTTGGACTTTTTCACTGTGCACGTAATCCACAGGCTATAAATGAAGAACTCCAAGACAGAGGAAAATAGAAAACTCATAACTTTTCAAAAAATTGGAAATAGTGTAAGTCACACTGGTCAAACCAGTGGCTTACCTATCATTGAGTTATTTAACATGGCTATTTTAAATGCGTTTTTATATTCCAGAAAATCAACGTTGGGACACTAGTGTAAAGATATGATAATCGGATGGCTCAAGAGAAAGCGGGCTGCCGCTATCATCGAAGAAGAAAAGAGACAAGCAGCATACAAGCGAGAGCATGAACAGGATATAGAGAAAGAAACTGCCGAATGGAGAGAAAAATATTTCAGAGATATTGTTTTCCCAATAGTCATATTGGCAAAAAAGGACTACGCTGCCGTATCTGAAGTGGCCGAATATTATTATGATACAGACATTAATATTTGGTTCGTAAAATCAGAGGATGAACTTGTTGATTCTAACGGCGATAAATACGACTTTCAACAAATTGAGAATGAACAATGGGTGCCGGACAAGAAAATAGGAACAATGGAATTTGAGGAACTGAAGAATAGACTAATGCCGCTGCTTTATATGCCGAACCATAAGAAAAAGAGACTTCACCGGGATTAATTACAAGAGTATTCCTAACCCTTTTTATGAGAGGCTCATGTGTATGCCCGTAAATGACCAGATCGAAATGCCCGCTGTGCGCAAGGGCGTCAACTATATGATGCTCATGTATGACTACTATCTTTTTCTCTTTCAATGTCAACATGAGCGGGGTGTTTTTAATATTGCCCCCCGATCGCTCCTCCAATAAGAGTTTATCGCCGTCGTTATTGCCGAATATACCGACATATTCACACTTAAGTTCTTTGAATAGTTTAACTGTAAAAGGAGATGTGAAGTCTCCTGCATGTATCATGTAATCGGCCTTTCTGTCATTGAAAAGTTCTATTGCCTTTTTTGTCATGGGCTGGTTGTCATGAGTATCGGCAATAATACCAATTAGCATATGTTCTCCTTCAACGTTGTCCATTCTTTATAATATTTTCAATACCCAACCGTATCATCATTACGGCTATAGACGCCAGCAGAATGGCCATTATCTTGGACAAGGCCGTAATTCCACCGCGTCCGAATAGTTTCGTAATTGCCGTTGCATTTATAAATGAGAGATAGACTATGATCAGGTTCAGCGCCAGCGATATGAGCGTCGGTAGAATACCATAATGGTCAACGAGAACCAAAATGGTTGTAAGTACGGCAGGACCGACTATTAACGGTACCCCTATAGGGACAATACCCATCATCCCTATAGTCCTCCTCCGCACCTCGCTGTGTCTTACTATATCGAGGATTGCAAAGACAAGGAGTACAAGCCCGCCCGCGATCTTGAAATCAGCGTTTGTAATACCGAGTATGTTGAAGATTGCCTCTCCCAGTGCAACGAATGCCATACTGACGATCAATGCCGTAAGTATTGACTCCCTTATTATTCTATTCCTTTTTGTCTTAGACATATCCTCCGTCATAGAAATAAAGATAGGGAGCACGACAAATATATCAATGGCCACAAAAATGGGGATGAATGTATTCGGCATTATCCTGAATAAATTTTCCATACGGCTAATTATAATATTTAATAGTCTTTCAGTCAAAATTTTAAATAAATAAATTTTCAATAAATCTCCCCTAACCCCTCTTTGCCAAAGAGGGGATCAGAAGGATTCCCGACAAGCGGGAATGACAAAGTACGATTTATTTTTTTGATACCCCGCCGTCTCTGCGGCGGGGAGGTTCATTTGACGCAGATGTGTCGAATCTGATAATCTTTTCTATCTATGGACGAACAGCTTAAAGAAATAATTTCTCTTGCCGTTATTAGAGGCAGCAAATACAGAAAGGGAGAAACGACTACCAGCGGGATCCCGGAAAAAGTTGCGGAACTTGGGGTATTCCTTTTAACGAGGGTTGCAAAGGTATCGGAACTGACGGAACAAAGGGATGAAAAGCTCAGGGAAGAGTTAAACGACATCCAGCAAAAATTAGACGACCTCAGAAAGGCGATTTTCTCCAACAAGTTAAAAAAAAGATAGGGTCTTTATGAGCGCCTCCGCCTTTTTAAGGCTTTCGTAGTATTCCCTTTCCGGATCCGAGTCGGCAACGATTCCTGCACCGGCCTGAACATAAGCAAATCCGGCCTTTATAACAAATGTTCGTATTATTATGTTAAAGTCCATGCTGCCTGAAAATCCGATATACCCTATCGAGCCGGTATACGGTCCCCTCGATACAGGCTCAAGCTCGTCTATTATCTCCATACATCTCACCTTTGGAACACCTGTTATTGTTCCTCCGGGGAATGCTGCCCGTATTGCATCGAAACATGTCTTTCCGGGAGCAAGCCTGCCTTTTATATTCGAGACGATATGCATAACATGTGAATAATCTTCGGTTATCATAAGCTCGTCCACATGGACGGTTCCATAATCAGAGACCCTTCCCAAGTCGTTTCTCTCAAGGTCAATCAGCATTATATGTTCTGCCCTTTCCTTTTCATTCAGAAGGAGTTCCATGCGCATAAGCTCGTCCTCTGCCGTGTCTTTACCTCGCGGTCTTGTACCTGCTATCGGTCTTGTCTCGATGATTCCTTCGTCTACCCTTAATAATCTCTCGGGCGAAGAGCTGACAATCCGATATTCTCCGAAATCAATAAATCCTGCAAATGGGGATGGGTTAATGGATCGCAGTTTTTTATAAAGTTCCCATTGATCCACATCTCCGATCTCAGCCGACACCCTCAAAGAAAGATTTGTCTGAAATATATCTCCGGCAGCGATGTATTCCTTTGCTTTTTTGACCATGCCCATATATTGTTTTTTAGATATATTGTGGTTAAACAATGGGTTGTGACGGTGCGACGGTGCGGCAGTCTTTAGTTTTGTACTTTGACACTTTGACACTTTGACACTGATTTTTTGGATTTCTTCCTCTGCCTCATCATATTTTTCTGCCCAGTTTACCCTTACATCCGTATAACCTAACTCCGTATCCCTAACGGCAGGACAGACAATTATCCATGCCTTTTTGCTTGCATGATCAAAGGCAATGAGTTTATCCATCATAAAGAAATGTGCATCCGGGATATGAAGGTCGTCCTTCGTTGTATTGGGTAGTTGCTCAAGGTATCGAACAAAGTCATAACTCAACAAACCAACTGCACCGCCCTGAAAAGGAGGGAGGGACTTTAAGTGTCTCTGTTTATATGCGGAGATCAGGGATTTGAGCCGTGTTAACGGATGTCCCGAAGAAACAGCCTTTTTGTTTTTATAAGTGATCTCTATCGAACCGTCTTTGACCCTGAAGATAAGATAGGGGTCAAATCCGATGAAAGAATACCTTGCAATCTTTTCCGGACCTTTTACACTCTCAAGGAGAAATGTATTAGGAGATTTAAAGGACTCATAAATCGAATGTGGCGGGTGATACGGTATCTCCTTATAAACCGGCGGAATTCCTCCGTTCTTAACAAGGCGAAGGAAGTTTTTTTTAGCAGGCATTGCCATTCAGTATTTTACCTTATTTGAAGGCAACGGGTCAGAATGTAGTTGCCGTCTCCTCCATCGCCTCTATCGGGTATCTTTTTAATCCGGAGTTGAGGCCGAGCCATCTCCATGCAGAGGGGGATGCGTGAAGGAGTTTTTGTCTTTTTCCGTCCCATGATGCTGTCTCAAATCCGGGCAAAAGAACGAGTGTTCTTATGCATTTCCCTGTCTCCATTTCCCATATCTTTAGGGTGTTATCCCCTGAACCGGAGATGATATATTTGTTGTCGGATGTCAGGACGCAGGAATATACAGAAGATGAATGGCCTGTAAATGCATCAATATTAAAACCTTCGGGCATCCTGGAGTTTTCTATGCCTTTACACAAAAAGATGTTCAGGTCATCGCCTGCCTTCATGTCTGTGCCTTCGGTTAAATCACATCTCACAAGGTCTGCAAGATAAAGATTTGCATCCTTCCAATTCGAATGTGACACGTCATTATCCTTCCATATACTCCCCTGTACAGATGCACCGATAAATTCGGAACCTTTTATCATGCAATTTAAAAATTCTGCATTATGCAGATCGGCGGACTTGAATGAAGAAGAAGTCAATCGAACATGCCTCAGGCTTATTTCTTTCAGGTCTGCATTGTCAAACAATGCCCTCGAAAGGTTCAGTCCGTGTATTTCCATGCCGGAAAGTTCCGCACCTTCAAGGTGAATGACCGGGGGCGCAGGGGTTTCCATATTATTATCATGAAGCCTTTGCCACAGGCCGAGACACAATTCGGTTGCCTGTCTTTCATATCCGCCTTCGAATATTGAGACCATATTTTTAAGACAGGCAAAAACCTTTCTTCTTTCGGTCTCGAGAACCCTGACGGCAAAATCCAAGGTCTCGTTAGAAGGCATAGGCATCGCAAGCCCTTTTTTATCCGCTTCACTCAAAGAGAGTTTATCAATTATATATCTTGCAAGAAAATATTCCTGTAACGAGGTATGGGCAAAACAAAATTCCTTCTCATGCTCACGGATAATGAAGGTGGCTGTACGCAGGTCTTTTTTGAGTGTCTCCCTGTTTATATTCCCATAGGCGGATTGCACAACCGGATTATGATACAGCCATTCGTCGAGCCATTATTCAAGCTCATTGGTCCTGATTACCCTTTCTGTCCTGCGGTGTATCTCGAGGGCAAGGGCCTCCATCAATGCCTTCTTGTGCTCCAGGCCAAACTCATGTTTGCCCTTATCCCTTTCAAGCCAGTTGTCTATCATTAGTTCATATCTATCTTCCGAAAGGACGCCTTTGATCTCTACAGATTCCTCTGATCTGTAGCCGTTTTTCTCCGCAACATTTCCATGGAATGTCCTCTCGACGATTGACTGTTTAGGAAGCTTTTCCCGCATATCTATAAATACCTTTAGCAATCATCTCAGAAAATATCATCGCATTTGTTATTTGACCTGGCATAGGAGACTAATTTTCCAGTTCATACTCTCTGTCTCAAAGCGGGCATTAAGCGGTAACTCCATGGAAAAAAGGATTTTGTTCCATCTTACACCTTCTGAATAAATTATTATTGCTTAGTTATTAGGCTTTAATAAGCAAAGTAATAGTGGCAGAAAGTGAAAACGATTGTCAATGGAAAAGTTTTTTAAAAGTTTTTACCCGAATCCCGATTTAGAAATTTACAATGATTCAAAAAATCATCGTAGGACAGCTCGTCCCGGCTGTCATGCTATCTAACCTTTTGAGACGGGTGAGACGCCTGTCCTACATTCGCTCTTTTATGCGTCTATCTCTATTTTTGGGCTCTATGCTGTGAGCATCTCTACCGAGATTAATTCGATAGCCTTTAAGGGATCGGTATGATTAAGGATTGAACGTCCCATAACAATATAATCGGCCCCTTCCTTTATTGCCTGCTTCGGGGTCATTGTCCTCATCTGGTCGTCGGGCGGCTGCCATGATGGCCTTATCCCCGGCGTTATAATAAGAAACGATTCTCCGCAATGGTGTTTTATCTTCGATACCTCATGCCCCGATGCTACTACTCCGTCAAGTCCGGCCTTGAGCGCTAGCCCTGAAAGATGCCTCACGTGTGCGTTCAGTCCGTGCTGAATTCCAAGCTCTTGTTTTAGTATTTCTTCGGAGAGACTTGTCAATACAGTAATACCGAATATCCTCGGCCTACGGAGATTTTCCTTAAGGCATACCTCAGTTACGGCCTCTCTGCATCTCTTCATCATGTCGAGTCCGCCGGATGCATGGACATTGAACATGAAGACGCCGAGTCTTGCAGCGGCAACCGAAGCCTTTAAAACCGTATTGGGGATGTCGTGAAATTTGAGGTCAAGAAAAACCCTTTTCTTTCTTTTATGTATTTCCTCTATAATCTTGGGTCCAGCCGAAGTATAAAGTTCGAGTCCGACCTTATAAATCTCTATCTGGTCGCCAAACTTATCCACAAGCTCAAGGGCATAATCGGGGTCAGAAACATCGAGTGCTATTATCAATTTTTCTTTCCAGGGCATATATTATCTCACGTCTTCGGTAGGGTTATCCCCTTCTGTGCCTGATATTTTCCGGCCTTATCGGCATACGATTTCTCGCATATCTCGGAGGCTCCGAGGAATATAAGCTGGGCGAGTCCTTCGTTTGAATATAATTTCACGGGTACGGGTGCAGTATTTGAAATCTCGACTGTTATATATCCTTCCCACTCAGGCTCTAACGGCGTGACATTCACTATAACTCCGCGTCTCGCATATGTTGATTTTCCGAGGCAGATTACAAGTACATCACGCGGTATCTTGAAATATTCTAAAGAACGTCCGAGTACATATGAATTAGGCGGGATTATACAGATGTCTCCTTTAAAATCTACAAAGTGCGTCTTGTCGAAGTTCTTCGGGTCTATAACGGCATTCTCCTTAGCCTCGAATATCTTGAATTCATCGGCAATCCTCATGTCATATCCGTATGAACTCACCCCATAGGAGATAACACCCTTTCTCACCTGATCGGCATCAAAAGGCGTGATCGTGCCTTTTGATGCCATCTCCCTTATCCATCTGTCGTTTTTAACCATAATTTAGCTCACAGCTATTAGCTAATAGCTTATAGCTCAATGAGATTAACATATCTTCCCCCTCTATTCAATAAAAAAATTAGCATTTCAAAGAAAACACTCTTATTTTGTCCTTGACTAATCGTTCGGGGACATGCTATTCTACATACAGAATTTTAGAAGTTTTTGCAGTTTATGAGGCCACAAAGACTTTTGACTTTGTGGCCTTTTTTATTTGTTGAGGCCTTCTGAGATTTGAGTTTATAAAAAGGAGGTAAAAGAAATGACTAATGGAACAGTAAAGTGGTTCAATGATTCAAAGGGTTTTGGCTTTATCACAGGCGAAGACGGCACCGATGTATTTGTCCACCACACTTCCATCCAGGGCAACGGTTTTAAGAGCCTTGCCGAGGGTGAATCAGTCAGCTTTGATACTGAAAAGGGACCGAAAGGCCCTAAGGCTATCAATGTAGTTAAACTGTAATTAGATGGAAAAGGCTCTCTCAAATTGAGGGGGCCTCTTCATTCGGGAGGAACATGAACAACGTAGCGAACAGCAGAAGGAATGCGGCAAGGGCAGAAAGGTTACAGCAGAAAGTTAACGCGGGGTTTGTGGATAAACAGTACCCCGAGGTTGCCAGTATCGTCATTAGCATGTCGTATAATCAGAGGGGAATACTAAAATCGTTACCACGGATCGTTAATTTCTTCCCAAGTAGTTATGCTTTGTTCAGAGTAGACTGTTTGAGCAAAGGCTGTACCGACGGCGGGTTCGATCTGAGTCAGGTTATAACCTCGATGATTAGAAACCGCAGAGCAGTTACAAATGGAAAACTCAATTGTGAAGGCAATGGCATTTCCGCCGACCACTCGGATATTATCTACGAAGTTACCATACAATACACATAGAAGGGTCTAATTTTTTGAAATAAGTATCCGGCTGTTTTTGAAAACTTCGCATCGCTCTTTTATCGGTGTGTTATGACTGCACATCTCTTATCTTCAAGTATCCTTTGGTCTATCGCGGCGCATATATGCACTTTCTTTATAGTAAACCGTCCGCTGGGGCGGGGGTTTTATTTAACCGGGAATGGACTCTTGAGGTAGACGGGATACCGATGTTGCAATAGTAAGGTTAAAACAATCCTGTTAGAACAACTCAGTAAAAAACTCCGTCATCTACAAAATCTACAAAAAATCTACAAAAAACTCTTGACAAACACAATCTAAAGAGTATATAAAAGGTCTAAGTTTAAGCGGGGTAAAACGTCACAGAAGGTGAAGTAGATGTTAAAGGCACAAGTGTCGGGGGTCATGACAACATAGCGAGAATTTCTGGATTTGATAGAAAGAAGTTTGAAATGAATAAGTAGGGCGTGAAGATGGACTGTTATAACAAATAATTTTTAAAAGGAGGCTTTAATGCTTACGAAACAGATTCCAAAATCAGAGATAGAAAAGATTCTTAAAGAACTTCCTGAGAAAGTTGATATAGAGGAAATGATGTACCGTTTATATCTTCTTCAGAAAATAGAGGCTGGAGAAGCGGACATTCATGAAGGACGGACACTTTCGCACAGCGAAGCAATGAAAAGGCTGTCCAAAAAATGACAAAATTGATATGGAGTGAAAGGTCACTTGCGGATATAGAAGATATGTATGATTATATCGCGCATGATTCTCACATGTATGCTAAATATCAAGTAGAGAATATTGTTAATTCAGTGGAACGGTTGTATCGGTTTCCTGAGTCCGGTCGTCATCTCCCTGAGTTTCCATATCTGCCTCATAGGGAAGTAATTGCAGGTAATTTCCGCGTTATTTATCGCTACGATATTGATAGAAAAGAAATAATGATTGTTGCAGTCGTACATGGAAGTCGTCTATTAACAGAAACTTATTTGAATTGTGAGTAATCAATAAAGGAGGGTGTGAAGATGTCTGGACAAAAGAAGAATAAATATACTGCCATAGTTCGCAAAAGTAAGCTCGAATATGTGGCGGTATGTCTGGAGCTGAATGTTTCTGCGAGAGGCGAAGACCTTGCAGATGTAGAGAAAAACCTTAAGACGGCAATTGAACTGTATCTGGAAGATATAAAGGAATATCCTGAGACAATAATATCTCCCATTTCCACAGATGAGTTTATAGAGTTTTTAAGAGATACGGAACCTGATTGGTATAAAGAGCCGGCGAAAGGTCTTATTTTGAGGCCGCTTGAAGTTCATGAGGTTCCCTCATATGCTTAAAGTGCCTTCCATGCCGAGCAAAAAACTCGTACGATTGATCGAGAAAGGCGGAGCAATATTCGTAAGGCAGGGAGCAACAGACCATGCAATATATGCAAAGGTTATTGAAAATAAAAGATATGCCGCCCCTGTTCAAATGGGAAAGAAAAACTTAGACCCTGTATATTGTAAGAGAGTTTTGAGGCAATTGAGATTCACAGATGAGGAAATTGGAAAACTATTAAAGCAATAAAGGGGGGCGTGAAGATGGCGAGGAGAGGAAGGGAGACATGGTTGAATGCACTGTTGGCTCAAAAACAAAAAATAAATAGAACCGTCCAATTAATTTTTAAATGATAAAGACATCTATTAAAACAAAATTGTATCTGGACACTTCTATACCAAGTGCATATTTCGACTATTCCAAACCTCTACGGCAATTGGTGTCGCAGAAATGGTTTGAAAATGAAGCATTGAACTTTGAATTATATATTTCAGTAGTGACGATAGAAGAAGTAGAAAGAATGGTCAATATCAAGAAAAAGACCAATATCAAAGAGTTGCTTTTGGACAATAATGTAAAAATACTAAAATTAACTTCTGAGGCAATTAAATTGGCTGACCAATATGTAAAAGAAGGCGCAATTCCACAGTCGGAGCCGGCAGATGCATATCATATAGCTATAGCAAGTACATATGGGATTGATGCTTTAGCCTCATGGAATTTCAAGCATATAGTGAGTATTAATCCAATAAAAAAAATACATGAGATCAATAAAAGATTAAACTATCAGGTAATAGAAATAGGGTCTTTAGAATTGTTTGGAGGTGCAAAATATGGAAGCCTATAAGAATGATTATAAAAAGCATGAGGATGAAACTCTCTGGGAGATTCATAAGATTCGACATCAGCTTCATAAGGAATATAAAAGCAAGTCTGTGGAAAAAATAAATACCGATGCCTTAGAAAAATTTAGTGCATGGCAGAAGCTTAGGGAAGGTGTTTCGACAACATAGCGAGAATTTTTGGATTTTGATAGAAAAAGTTTGAAATGAAAAGGAGGGCATAAAGATGCTTGCCAAAATAAAAAGAGATGAAGAAAAAATTGTCCTGAAAATAAGAGAATTGCCGAATGATAAAAGAGTGGAGGTCTTGGACTTTATTGATTTCCTGACGACTTCTCAAAAAGCCTCAAAAGAGGAAAAAGAAGCTGATGACTACGCATTCTATCTTAAAAAACTTCGCAAAAGGATACATGACTGTGGCGGCTTACGATTAGGAAAAAACGCAGAAGGGATAATACAGCATCTGAGAAAAACCCGAGAAACGATTTGGAAAGAGGAGTATGAAGATCATTTTGGACACAAATGAGTATATTTTCGGTTTGGATAAAAAATCGCGGATTGAAGACTCTTTCAAACTGTTCAATGTTGTAAGACTGCTACTGGCGGAAGTGGAAGATTTCAGGCTTTTGATTCCTGCAATTATCCGCAAAGAAGTTCAGAGAAATATCCCTAAGGACATGGAAAGCGATTTTTACCGTTTTATCTACTCCCACGAAAGAATCGAACACTATTCTGTTATGGATATTCCAAAAAAATTATTCAAAAAATACCATGATGATCGGGGGCTCAAAGAAGGAGATGCCCTGATTGCGGCATTTGCAGAGTTTGCCGGAATAGATTATCTTATATCAGAAAACCGGCATATCTATAAGAATCTTGAAATAGAGGAATTTGTTACTATGAATGCAAGGGAATTTTTGGATTTGATAGAAAGAAGTTTGAAATGAAAAGGAGGGCATAAAGATGGCGAGGAGAGGAGAGGAAAGGAGACATGGTTGAATGCACTGTTGGCTCAAAAACAAAAAATAAATAGAACTTTGTTCTTAATCATTGTAATGACTGTACCCTTCTTTCCTGAGTTTGCTCATTCGAATTGCATAAACTGCCATAAGCAGATAGCAGCGAAGAAGTTTGTCCACGCAGCGGCTCAGATGGGATGTGAGTCCTGCCATTCCGAGCCGCACCAAAAGAAGACAAAGTTTTCGAAGGGATTATCTTCGGAAATACCTGATTTGTGCTATAAGTGTCATAATATGACTTATATCTCTGAAATTAAGATTCATGCGATTGTTGCAGGCGGCATGTGCTTAGAGTGTCATGAGCCGCATTCATCAGAAAATGCAAAGCTACTCACCCTTTTCGGTTTTGCTTCTCAAGAACTTGCTAGAAAAAAAGGACAGGAACATGAGGAGGAACTTAAAACTCTAAAAGAAAAAGAAGAACTTGAAAAACAAGCTCTTCCATCAGAGATTGCTCTCAATATTACATTCTCTGACAACAAATGGTTCTTTCCCAACAACTCCCTCGATGCAGGAGAAGATGCTGAGATGATCGTAACTATTAAGAATACGGGCAAAGGTACAGGATACGGGACGAATCTTGAGGTGACATCTGATAATTCTAAGATAACCTTTGACAAGGAAATCAGTGTCGGCGATATTCAGCCGAATGAGACAAAGGAGATAAAGGTAAATCTTAAGGCAGGGCTTGATATTGGAGATGGTAAAACGTCATTCCAATTTAATCTGAAAGAAAAGCGTGGATATGATGCAAAGAAGGTTGTTGTTTATGTTCCGACTGCAAGGCTTGAAAAGCCTGAACTTGAGATAGTATCTACTGAGATAAATGACGGAGATACCGGTCTTGCAAAGGGCAACGGCAACGGCATCCCTGAAAGCGGTGAGACGATTGAGTTGACGGCATTTATAAAGAATCAAGGCATCGGGAAGGCGATAGGGGTTAATCTGAATGGAAACGATATAACCTCCGGCATAGATTGGGTCAGGGATTCGATACTTGTTGGAACTATTCAGCAGGGTGAGATTGCAAAGGCAAAGATAGCATTTACGATTCCGAGAAACTTTGATACAAAAGAGATTACAGCCAACCTAAAAGCAACAGACATAAGAGGCGTCAGTAATGTAGAAAAGAAGATGGCACTTTCTTATGCAAAGAGGTCTCCTGATATTCAGTATGCCTATCGTATTTATTCAAAAGGCAATCCTGTCGGCACAATCACAAATGGCGAGGAATGTGAGATTGAGCTCACGCTGAGTAATAAAGGACATATCCCTGCAAATAATGTTGTGGTTTCCATCTCAAGCGATGATGTGAAACTTTCACGCTCAAAGATTGACATAGGAGAAATAAAGGAGCAGGCATCCATATCCGGACAGAGATTTATACTCTCGGTTCCGAGGACGTTTGTTGATTCACGAATACCTATAAATTTAGAAATCTCGCAATCCGATTTTTCCTCTGTAGGCAGCACGATTTCGATTCCGGTAGATGTGAAAAGCCCAAGACTCAAATATGCAGCTAATCTTTTGAGCAAGAGTGGAGGCAATAATCTTGAGCAAGGGGAAAGTGCAATCATGGAGATTCAGGTTTTGAATGAAGGCAATCTTCCTGCCGAGGGTGTGAAGATTAAGCTTGCAAACAAGGATGAGAACCTGAGGATTTTAGGACAGACAGAGACATTGATTGGGAAGATACCTGCCAATTCAAAGAGCGAGACTATTAAGTTTCAGCTTTCAACATTAAGAAGGATCAAAATCGGTGAGACATATCTGTCTGTCAATATCACACAAAACGACTTTTTACCTGTAGATTCACAGCATGCATTAAATATAAGGGAAGAAGGAGTCACGGTTGTTGATATTGCAGCAGAGGACAGGGGCAAAAACCAGACTGTAACAAAAACGCAATCAGGTCCAGCCATTAATCTCAAGTCTCCTCAAACCTCGGAAACCACAGGCGATGAGAATATTCGCCTTGCATTTGAGACAACCGACAGCAGAAACATTGAAAGTATAAAGGTTACGGTAAACGGCAATGTAATCCTCGATGAAAAGCCGGCATGTAAGAAAAAAGAGATACTAAAAAATATCCCTTTAAAAGGTGGGGACAATAAGATTGTGATAATCGCATACAATGCCGACAACATACCTTCAAGAAAAGAGCTTACTGTTACAAGGGCTGCAGAGGATGATGTTGACAGTCCACCAGTTACCGGCCTGAATAACCCTGATGCAGTAGCTGTTGTAATAGGTATTTCAAAATACGAAAGCAGGGATATACCTTCTGTTGACTATGCAAAAAAGGACGCTGAAACAGTAAAGAAATACCTAATCAACACGCTCGGTTTTAAGGAAACAAATATAAAAGAGTTCTATGACGAACAGGCAACGTCTAAAAAACTGGAAAGCTATTTCAAAACCCACCTAAAGAATAGGGTTCGTCCTAACATCTCCGATGTATTTATCTTTTACAGCGGTCATGGTGTGCCGGAAAATAATGAACCATATTTTGTTCCATATGACCTTGATCCTTATGATATTAGAACAACAGGTTATGCAGTAAAAGAACTATATAAGCAGATGGAAGAAATAAAGGCAAAGAGCGT
>JACQXD010000058.1 GCA_016208875.1 Nitrospirota bacterium | reverse complement strand
AATAAATAAATTTTCAATAAATCTCCCCTAACCCCTCTTTGCCAAAGAGGGGATCAGAAGGATTCCCGACAAGCGGGAATGACAAAGTACGATTTATTTTTTTGATACCCCGCCGTCTCTGCGGCGGGGAGCTTCATTTTAACATAAATTCAATATAGTTTTCCCAGAACTTCTTTTGTAACCGTATATATCCCATCCCATGAAAGATCTCCGGACTTAATCTCGAACCCATCTTGAAGAAATATGATTTTACCGTTCATAGTCTCATATAGTGCAAGTATCTTTTCTACAGGCACCTTCGTATTTTTTGAAAAGGTCACGCGGATATTCCCGGCCACTTCCTCGATTTCCGTAATCAGAAGCCTTTGCGCGATTAACTTGAGCCTCATTATATCAAAAAGATTCTTGACCTCTTTGGGTAGTCTACCGAAACGATCTCCCAGTTCTTCCATGAGGATATTTAGGTCTTCATCGTTTCCGGCCAATGCTATCTTCCTGTAAGTACTCAGCCTGAGTGTAATATCTTCAATAAATTCCTCGGAGATGAATGCGGATACCCTCATGTTTATGCGCGGCTCTATCTCTTCTTCCATCTTTATTCCCCGCAACTCAGAGACGGCCTTTTCGAGCATCTCGATATACATATCGAACCCAACCGCATGGATATGACCGGACTGCTCCGGGCCGAGCAGATTACCGGTTCCTCTTATCTCAAGGTCTTTCATTGAAAGCCTGAAACCTGCACCAAGATAACTCGTATCCTGAATGGCCTGCAATCTTTTTTTTGCCTCCTCTGTGATTATATCCTCGCCGGGGATAAGAAAATATGCATACGCCCTGACATTGCTTCTTCCCACACGTCCCCGTAACTGATAGAGGTCTGCAAGACCCATCATATCCGCCCTGTTTATGATTATTGTATTCGCACTCGGTATATCGAGACCGGAACCGATAATGGCGGTTGCAACGAGAACGTCGATCTTCCTGCCGATAAACATCTTCATTGTCTTCTCGAGTTCCCTTTCGGGCATCCTGCCGTGTGCAATGGCACACCTTGCCCCGGGTACAATCCGTTTGGCATAGTCAAAAATCTTTCCTATGTCTGCAATTCTATTGTGCACAAAATAGGTCTGGCCGCATCTTTCAAGCTCCCTTTGTATGGCATCCTTTATAATCCGTTCATTGAATGGGGAAACGATACTTCTTACTGCAAGCCTTTCTTCCGGAGGTGTTTCAATAAGGCTCATACCCCTTATTCCGGATAGTGCCATATTAAGCGTTCTCGGTATCGGGGTTGCGGTAAGAGTGAGTACATCGATACCCTTTTTAAGCTCTTTAATCCGTTCTTTTTGCGAAACTCCGAAACGATGTTCCTCATCGATAATAAGCAAACCGAGATTATGAAAAGTAACATCTTTTATTAGCATCGCATGGGTTCCGATAATTATATCAATATCTCCCCTCGCGGCTTTTTTAAAAGTTTCATTCTGTTCCCTTTTCGATTTAAACCTGCTCAAATAATCTATTGTAACGGGGAATGCGGAAAACCTCTGATTGAAAGTCCTGTAATGCTGCTCGCATAACAGAGTTGTAGGGACAAGGACAGCAACCTGCCTACCGTCATAGACCGCCTTGAATGCCGCCCTCATTGCAACCTCTGTTTTTCCGTAACCTACATCGCCGCACAGAAGCCTCTCCATTGGTCTTTCCGATTCCATATCTAACTTGATCTCCTCTATGGCTCTCATCTGATCCGGCGTTTCCTCGTAGTAGAAGAACCCATCGAATTCTCTGTGTAGTTCCGTATCTTCGCTGAATACAAAGCCCTTCGAAATTTCTCTCTCCGCATAAAGCCGGAGGAGTTTTTCCGCCATCTCCTTTATCTTTTTTCGAATTCTCTCCTTTATCCTCTGCCATTTCTTTCCGCCAAGCCTGTCCATCGAAGGGAAAATCCCATCTTCGGCATGGTACTTATTTATCCTGTCTATCCCGTACAATGGAAGATACAATCTGTCTCCACCTACATATTCCAATACCATAAGATCTCCCTCATAACCCTCGACCGTCTGTTTTACAAGACCGATAAATTTTCCGATCCCATGATCTTTATGTACAATAAAATCTCCTATCTTAAGGTCATCCAATGACGTGAGGAGTTCTGAAACCTTTGACTTCTTTATCGGTCTGAATGCAGGCCTTTCACCGAATATCTCCCTTTCGGTAATGATCAAGATACCCGGGAGGAAAAATCCCGCAGAGAGTTCCCCGATAGTTATTGCTATGTTTCCATCGTATTCAGGAAATTCTTCTTTCCGTATAATGGGTGCAATGATATTGCCGTTTACAAAGACGTCCTTTATTCTCCCGGCCTGGCCATTCGATGACGAGACTATAACTACCTTATTATCTTCGATGACCTTTTTTATGACACCGGAAAGCTCATAAATGGATTTTCTTTCATTATGGTATATGCCGTAACCGCCGATTGAGAGGGTTCCGGCATCGATACCCTCTCCTCCATCGGAGATTCCAGGCGGCGGAAAAGAAAACCTTGAAAGTATGACAGCACCTTCCGGAAAATCATATGGAGGGTGTACAGAGTCGGAATAGCAGCAGTTAATGCCGCCGACTATCGAAAAGATATTGCTGCCTTTCGATGGTTCCAGTGAAGGGAGGACAATTAATTCTTCTATCTTTCCTGCCGATTTCTGTGTATTTATGTCAAAAATTTTTATCGTGTCTATAACGTCCCCGAATAGCTCGATCCTTATAGGGCTATCCGATGTCGAGGGGAATATATCAAAGATCCATCCCCTCCGGCTGAATTCGCCGTGATCAACAACTATCGAGACAGGTTTATACCCGAGACCGATAAGTCTTTGCCCCATAATATCCCTGCTTATCTCAAGATTGGTCTTCAGGATTAAGGCATTATTTCTCAAATCATCCGGGGGCCATGCCCCTGCGATAGAAGCCTCTCTGGAGGTTATGACCGAATCACCTTCCTTAAAATTATAAATTACCTCCGCTCTTTTTCCGCTGATCTCAGGACCGTTGGGTTCGGGCAGGAATAACATAGCGTTATGCGTAAATCGCGAAGCGTGAAATAATAATGCCCTAAAAAACAATATATCTTTATATAAGATTCTTGCCGTTTCCTCGGTCGACTCAACCATCAGGAAGGGTCTCTCCTGTAATGCGAGGAAGAGCGACATAGACGAACCTGTAAGGTTATAAATATGTGAGGCTGAAGGAATGTTCTTTATATTCTCTAAAAACGATTTAAAATCCACTGCCTTACTTTGTTTTTTTGGTTCTACTGGCTTTCCTGTGGATCCCCCTCTTTGGAAAAGAGGGGTTAGGGGAGATTTTATAAATCATAAATTTCCCCCTATCTTCTATGTTTTCAAAAACTTCTCTGTCAGAAAATCTCAAAACCCGTAATCCAATGCTTCTCATAAACTCATCTCTCCGCCCATCTTTTGTTCTTCCCTCTTCTGTATAATGTTGTCCTCCATCCAGTTCTAAAATCCCCCTCAGTCCCCCTTTAATAAAGGGGGATTTAGGGGGATTGGACAGTAAAAATCAGCTATAAAATCACCTATAGTCTTTTGTCTATAAAATTGATGCCCCTTCAATTGCTTCCTTCTCAATTTCAGCCATAGTAGATTTTCCGTATCCGTCATCTGTTTTCTGAGTTGTTGGGCTAATGTCTTTAGTTCATTATTATAAGGAAGCATTTGTTCTTAAAATCCCCCCTCACCCCCCTTTGCCAAAGGGGGGACAAGAGTATATCTTTGCCAGAGGGAGACTTTATTATATCTGCACACTATATTATACCCACACTAAACCCTGAAGAAGCACTTTTTTAATCCCCTCTCTCATTAATAGCCATAATTTTTTCTACCGGAATCACCATCCATCCCGATTCCGATTCGATGTAGACCTCGGTTTCCCCGATCTCGATAAGCTTGCCTATGTATGTCGTATCTAATGTCAAAACCTCCACAACTTTCCCGACTAAATCTATCATCTAAGTCTCCTCTTCCCTGTCATTCCTGCACGAATAATGAACGTATTATGTTTATTATAATCAATTTTTCCACTTGCTGTATTCCATCCATGAAAAATTTTCTCAACTTACAGGTTGGGGATTGGGAAGGGAGGAAGACCGGCCTGCATCGAGAACTATTACTGTTTATGATGTTTCTGGTATAGTATGGCAATATGAAAAACCCAAAAACTTCTCAGAGAGGCGATAAACCGTAATGACAGACAGAGAATTTATGAACAAAGTTGCCAATGGTAAAGATGATTTTTTGCAGGAGATTCTTGATATGCTGGGAAAAAATCAAACTTCCTTTTGTGCCATAGGCGGACTGGCGGTAAATGCATATGCCGAACCTGTGGTAAGTCTTGATCTTGATATAGTTATTGTCGCCGATAGGCTTGATGCAGTGCTGACCATGCTGAAAAAGCGGTATTCTGTTACAGAATATGCCAACAGCATCAATGTGACAGAGCCGACCTCTAACCTTCGCATACAAATACAAACGGATATGAGATATCAATCATTTATAAATAGGGCTATACGCCAAAGAGTTTTAGGTTATGAGATGCCTGTAGCAGCAATTGAGGATGTCTTGCAAGGGAAGATATGGGCAGCTATGGATGAAACCAGGCGCCCAAGCAAAAGGCAGAAGGATTTGTCCGACATTCTGAGGCTTATAGAAGTGAAAGGGGATTTGAGTTCACTTATTCCAGAGCCCTTGAACGATAAGTTATTTCCTGAAAAATAGAATAATTGCAAGGAGGGGAAGATGAGATAAGAGAGACTATTCATGTTAAAAGTTAAAAGTTTTAAACTTTTAACTTTTAACTTTCTTGTAAATTCTTACAGGTGTCCCTTTAAAAGAGAACCTATCTCTAAGGCATCGTTCTATATATTTTACATAAGCCTCCTTTATACCTTCGGGATGGTTGGTAAAGATCACAAACGAAGGCGGCTCCGTATCAACCTGGGTCATATAAAGAATCTTTACCTTCATGCCTCTATATGAAGGAACCGGTTTAGCGGTTGTAACAGCCCCGATAAATCTGTTCATCTCCGCGGTACTTATTCTCTTCTTCCTCTCATTGATTATCTCATCAATTACCGGAAAAATCTTTGTAATCCGTTTTTTTTCCATACCCGATATTGTAATTATAGGGGCATAATCAAGAAACCACATTTTCCTCTCGATGTCAGGGAGAAGACTCTTGTAAGCCGCCTCAGGTTCGGTTACCATATCCCATTTGTTGAGAAGAAAAATTGCGCCTTTTGCGTGTCTCTTAACGATGCCTGCAATCTTCTGATCCTGCTCAGTTATCCCCCCTATAGCATCGAGGACTATGAGTGCCACATCGCACCTCTCTATGCTCTTCAGCGCCCTCACTACCGAAAACCTATCAACAGAAAAACCCAGTTTGCCTTTTTTTCTTATGCCTGCCGTGTCAATGAGCAGGTATTTCTTTTTATAGTACGAGCAAACGGAATCGACCGAGTCTCTGGTAGTTCCCGGTATAGAACTTACAATCATCCTGCTCTTGCCGAGAAGGGCATTTACCAATGTTGACTTGCCGACATTCGGTCTGCCCACAACAGCGATTCCGGGATACGTGATCTCCTTGCTGCTTGCGGTGGGCAAAAATGATACGATCCTGTCCATAAGTTCGCCAAAATTGTAACCTGTTGCCGCTGATACGGGTATTAATTCGTCGCAGCCTAAGGCAAAAAAATCGTAAAGTCTTTCTTCTCCGGCCGGTACATCTATTTTGTTGACAACCCATAATATCTTTTTCCCTGATCTCCTGAGCATATTCGAAAGTTCAATATCCGCCGGTGTCAGTCCTGCCTTTCCGTCAAGCAGATGGATTATAATTTCAGCCTCCTCTATTGCAAAAAGTACCTGTTCTCTGGCCTGTCGAAATATATCGTCTGCCGGTTCGGGGTAGAACCCACCTGTATCGACTGCAATAAATGCCTTGCCTTCCCATTCCGTTTTCATATAGTTTCTGTCCCTTGTGACATTCGGGATATCCTCTACGATGGCAGCAGCAATACCGACCATCCTGTTAAAGAGGGTTGATTTACCGACATTTGATCTTCCAACTATGACGACAAAAGGCGTTGCCATATATTCAGGATACAAGATGCAGGACACAGGATGCAAGAACGATACATGATACATGATACACGATTCACGATAAAGGATACAAAAACAGAATACACGATACAAGATGCACGATTCAGGATACAAAATATCATGGATCATGAATCATGCATCGTGAATCATGCATCGTGAATTTTGCATCATGCATCCCGAATTTTGCATCTTGAAAAAGTGAGTATTTTCAATCAAAGTGAGTGAAAATACGAACCTGAAAACGCAATTTTAGGTATTTTTACACAAAAATTTGCGGATTCTATAGATTTGTTTAATAATGAAGCTCCCCGCCGCAGAGACGGCGGGGTATCAAAAAAATAAATCGTACTTTGTCATTCCCGCTTGTCGGGAATCCTTCTGATCCCCTCTTTCCTCTTTGGCAAAGAGGGGTTAGGGGAGATTTATTGAAAATTTATTTATTCAAAAATCCCCCTTCATCCCCCTTTGCCAAAGGGGGAATATAAGGACACCCCACAGCAGAGACTGTGGGGTATTGAAAATTTAATAAACAGGTACAGAAATTGCTTTTAATCAAATGGAGATTTGCGTGTATAAATTTATTTATGTATAAAAAGGATAGGCTTAAAAAACAATATGATCTTAAAATCTAAGATTATCACGGTCATAACAGTGGTACTGCTTCTGACTATAGGGACATCCGCTGCTGTTGTCCTCAGGGTACAGACAAGGATGATGATGGACTCGAAGCTTAAGGATGTAGAGCTGCTGGGCGATCTTATAGAAAGAAGCATAACAGATGCTATGGGAAGCGGAAGAACGACGGATGTCCAGAAAATACTGGAAAATATCGGGAAAAATCAGGAGATGATGACCCTCAGGATACTCTCGACCAGCGGCAGCATACTGAAATCCAAGATATCCGGAGAAATAGGAGAAAAGGCAAAGGAATATACCATATCCAACAATGAACAGCAATATAGGCCTGTATTCAACAATGAGACAATAACCTACTTTAGGGCTATACGAAATAAATCTCAATGCTATGGGTGCCATGACAGGAATATGAAGGTCGCCGGAGTAATACAGATAAAGTACGATATGTCGAGAAGTAAAAAAGAGATTATGTCTATAAAACGATTTCTTGTATTCTCCAACATCTTTTCGATTCTCATTGTGGCAATTATTTTGAGTATCATGTTTTCGTCCCTCGTATTAAAACCATTGAAGAACCTGCTTATCGCTATGAAAGATTTCGAGGCCGGGAATTGGGAGACTAAGGCTTCTGCCGGAGGTAATGATGAACTGGGCATCCTCAGTTCGGCTTTTAATAATATGACGGAAAAAGTTAAGAGGCTTCATGAAAAAAGTATAAATAGAGAGAAAGAACTTTCAAAAGCCAGACTTGATCTCGATCATAAAAGAAAGCTTGAGGAATTAAATGCCCAGCTCCAGTTTAAGGTAAAAGAGGTTGGGACGGCAAATAAAACCGTTATCACCCTGTCAAAGGAGTTAAAGTCAAAAAATACCGAGCTCGAAAAAGTAGTGGACAGACTGAGGCAAATAAATGAAGTTGGAAAAGTCTTGAACTCGATCATAGAGACGGATGAACTGATGAAATTAATAAGAAAGACAACTGCCGAATTATTATACGCAGAGAAAGGCGAGATTCACTTAAAACGACATGAAAAAACCACTCTGACCCTGAAGTACAAGCACGGTTTTGGTGTGGAAGACTCCGGTAATGTGTCGTTAGATTTTAATCCTATCTACGGCAAACTTCTGGAAAACGGCAATCCGGTAATTATGCACGGGAAGGATATGTCCGATAAAACCGATCTAAGTAACTCCGCTATAGGCGTTCCCTTGAAGATGAAAGGCCAGATAGTGGGAGCCATGCTTCTGGAAGATAAAATCGACGGCACATCTTTTACTGCCGATGAACTTGAAATCCTTACAACACTTTCAAACCAGGCAATGGTTGCTGTAGAGAATGCATGGCTATACGAAAGGGTGAAACATAATTATTTTGCAACGATACAGTCCCTTGTAAATGCACTCGAAGCTAATGATCGGTATACGAAGGGACATTCCGATAGGGTAAGATACCTGTCGCTTGAACTCGGTAAATATATGGGACTCGATTACAGAGAACTCGAGGTGCTCGAACACGCGGCAATTCTTCACGATATCGGAAAGATAGGAATTGACTCGATGGTCCTTAATAAAGAAGGCAAACTTACGGCAAACGAATACGGCCTTGTAAAGGCACATCCCCTTATAGGAGACGAAATACTCGGACCGATCGATACACTCGACGGCGTCAGGACAACAATTATACAGCACCACGAAAGGTATGACGGCGGTGGTTATCCTTACGGCATCCCCGGAGAAGAAATATCTCTCAAGGCAAGGATACTCGCTGTTATCGATACATTTGATGCCATGCTGACGGACAGACCCTACAGGAGATCACTTCCTTTATATAGGGCAAAAGAAGAATTAAGACATGGGGCGGGCTCGCAGTTTGACCCGTATGTCGTAAATGCCTTTCTTGATATGTTTGAGGTTAGGGAAAATGATTTGCTGTTGACTGCCGGCTATAATCTGTCATTTGAATAGAACCTGCAGCTAATAGCTGACAGCTTTCAGCTACAATCCCAGTTCTTCCGGCGTTCCTATTCTTCCCAGCACTGCCGATGCTGCTGCAACTGCAGGATTGGAGAGGTATACCTCGCTTTCGGGATGTCCCATCCTTCCAACGAAATTTCTGTTCGTAGTCGCCAATGCCCTTTCTCCCTTTGCAAGTATACCCATGTGACCCCCAAGACATGGACCGCATGTAGGGGTAGAAACAACCGCTTCTGCATCAATAAAAATGTCTACAAGTTTTTCCTTTATTGCCTGTTTATATATCTGCTGCGTTGCAGGGATCACTATCATCCTTACATTCGGATTTACCTTTTTGCCCTTAATTATCTGAGCGGCTTCTCTCAGGTCTTCAAGCCTACCGTTGGTACATGAGCCGATGACAACCTGGTCTATTGCGACTTTGTTTAATTCGGCTGCCGGTTTTGTATTTGAAGGCAGATGAGGGCACGATACTGTTAGAGGTATCTTCGAGCAGTCGTATTCTCTGACCTCTACGTATCTTGATCTCTTGTCGGATTTATAAAACGTATATTCCCTCTTTGCCCTTCCTTTTACATATTTTCTTGTGATCCCGTCAGGTACAATAATACCGCTCTTGCCTCCGGCCTCGATTGCCATGTTACACATCGTGAGTCTTCCGTACATGGGGAGATTTTTAATCGCCTCGCCCTCGAATTCCATGGCCATGTATAATGCTCCATCAACGCCTATATCGCCTATGGTATGGAGTATCAGGTCTTTTCCACCGACCCATTTATTTAGCTTGCCGTAATATATACATTTCATTGATTCCGGAACCTTAAACCAACATTCCCCTGTTGCCATTGCAGCAGCCACGTCTGTTGAGCCCACACCTGTAGAGAAGGCCCCCAATGCACCATACGTGCATGTGTGGCTGTCCGCACCGATTATCATATCTCCCGGTACGACTAATCCCTGTTCCGGCAGAAGTGCATGCTCGATACCCATCCTTCCGACCTCAAAATAAAGACTAAGGTTATATTCCTTTGAAAACTCCTTCAGCAGTTTGCATTGCTCGGCAGCCTTGATGTCCTTCTGCGGGGCAAAGTGGTCGGGGATAAAAACAATCCTATTCTTATCAAATACATCCCTTGCCCCTATTTTCTTAAATTCATGGATCGCTATGGGTGCGGTGATGTCGTTTGCGAGGATTAAATCAACCCTTGTATTAATCAACTCACCCGCATCGACTTTTTTCTTACCTGAATGAGCAGCGAGTATCTTCTCTGTAATAGTCATATCTTCTCCCAAAATCTTACTGATCTATTATATCCGCTATAAACAAAGATTGACAAGGGAAGGAAAATTCCGACAGAAAAAAACATAACCCAAAAAATGCATCTATTAGCGAAGGTACTATATCTCCTGTCTATCTCGGCTTGGTTATGGTCTTT
>JACQXD010000057.1 GCA_016208875.1 Nitrospirota bacterium | reverse complement strand
ACGTGCGGTTACCCAAAATTCTACCCTGCAGGGGAATCCATGTAACCACTAAAAAGAAATTGCAAGAAAACCGAAATAATCTTTGAAAATCAAATGATTATGTACCTGAACTATTTGCTTTTTAAAAGGGAACATCCGTTGTATGGCAGACGAAGGAAGAAGATTTAGTACCTTTAGAAAAAGCGGTCAAACTGATATTATCAGACCTATAGGGTCAAAAAGAAACGCGTTCTCCTTACTAATGCGTTTATAAAAAACAAGCCTGCCTACTTAAAGAATTCAGTAGTCTTTAGTCCCCAATAAGTCCGATAGTGCGTTCCGAGCCCTTTCATTGTGGGGATTTATTCTCAATGCAAATTTAAACGTCTTCACTGCCTTTTGCGTAAGTCCCCTCTTTGTATATACCATACCCAATTCCGCATAGTATTCGTCGTTAAAAGGTTCGATCTCTATTGCCTTTATCAACGACTTTTCAGCATCTTCAACCATTGAGGTATTAACAAACGACATCGCGAGATAAAAATGATAGGATGCCTTGCCAGGGCTGAGATTTACTGCCTCCTTGAATACGCCGATGGATTCACGATATTTGCCGTTCATAAAGAGTTCCGTACCTTTTTTGTATAACCCTTCGGGGCTTGTTTCGCTGATGGCTTCGAGAATGGCTGCCTTGTCGGTATCAGTGTAATTAACCGGCACCGCAGCCTCGATGCTGTTCAATGCATACAGGAATTTAAGGGTTTCAAGATCATTACCCTGAAAATTAGATATTATATCGAGCACCGTCTTTTTACCGTCAACCATACCGATAATCTTCTGCTCAACGGCATCAAATTTTATTTTTTTGAATATCTTCTGAGAGCCGGGCGATAGTGTCAGAATAGTAGAAAACGGAATGGCGTTTCTTATCTGCGGAAAACTGTCCATCCTCTTTATCCCGTTAAATATAAGTGAGACCGTGTCCTCCTCCAGCGTTACAACTTCATCTGCATTAAAAGGTATCTCCTCAAAAAAGAAATATCCGTCTTCCCATCCAAATATACCAAACACTATATCCTCAATCTGGTTTTTTATTGCATTCTCAAGCTCTTTTTGAGAGAGATAACCGAGTTCTACAAGGACAGAACCGTGACGTTTCCCGGTCTTTTCAAGCAGGCGTATTGATTCGTAATATTGGGTGACGGTGATCTTCCCCATAGTCAGGAGTCTAATGCCGAGGCAATCTTCCTCGATATTCGAAGATGCAAAGAAGATATTCCCGTTTTTTACATAAATAAGTTTTTCAGCAGGCCAGTTCTTCATATGAAGAATCCCTGTTTTTTTAGCTACACCAAGGCTCAAAAGGATTTCCGGAAATTTGAAGTCTTTAAGTCGTTTATATCTTTTATCTAAAACCTCTGCCATTGTTTACCCTCACTAAAAAAATGTAAGTCTTTAGAACATCTTATTGAAAGAACATGCTCTTGTCAATATCATTTATTCGGATGTATAATGCTCTTAATGAAAACCGCACTCACAATAGCAGGCTCCGACCCGACGGGAGGGGCCGGGTTACAGGCAGACCTGAAGGTCTTTAAATCATTTGGAATTCACGGACTCTCCGTTGTAGCCGCATTAACTGCTCAGAATACCGAAGGCGTAAGTTCGATAGTACCCGTGGATAAGGGCTTTTTTATTGAACAGATAGATGTCCTCTTACGTGATATGAAACCGGAAGCCTTAAAAACAGGCATGCTTTTTAACTCGTGGACTGCCGACGTAATATCAGACAGGGCAAAGCAATATTCTTTGAAGAACCTCGTTGTTGACCCTGTTACGGTATCATCATCAGGAGTACCTTTAGTCGAACAGGATACCCTCGAAGCGATAAAGGAACTGCTTTTCCCTATAGCAAGGGTGATAACTCCAAATATATACGAGGCATCGGTGCTCACGGGAATGAATATAGAAAATGTAGGTGATATGGAAGAGGCAGCAGGGAGATTAAAGGAAATGGGAACCGAAGTCGTTGTTGTAACGGGGGGGCATCTCGAAGAAGTCAAAAGTCAGAAGTCAAAAGTAGGAAGTGAACGCGATGGAGAAACATTGGATCTGATTTATGACGGAACAAAGTTCTATCGCCTAATAGGTGAAAGGTTTGAAGGGGAATATCACGGCACCGGATGTGCATTTTCTGCAGCAATAGCTGCCTCGCTTGCCATCGGTCATTCTCCTTTAGAATCTGCAAGGACGGCAAAAGAATTTATGAATAACGTTATAAAGAAGGCATATCATCCCGGCAAAGGGATGGGGATTCTGAATTTGTGAAAAAGAAGACAAAACGATTTATTAGAAAATTAATATTTATTACAATAATTTTCCTCGTTTCCGGAGTCTCGACCTACCTCTATTTCAGCTTTCCCAATATATCTTACCTTAAGAAAAATAACCCGAAGAAGACATCTTTTATGGAATATAGAGAAAAAGAGTGGCAAAAGAACGGTAAAAAATACAGGATCCAACAGAGATGGGTCTCATTGTCCGGCATCTCCCCGTATCTTATAAAGGCCGTGCTTATCGCTGAAGACGATAAATTCTGGAGTCATGAGGGCTTTGATTACGAGGCCATACAAAAAGCAATAGAGAAAGACATCGAGGCAAAGAAGTTTAAACTCGGCGGAAGCACGATCTCACAGCAACTCGCAAAGAATCTTTACCTCTCGCCTTCAAAAAATCCATTGAGGAAGATTGCAGAAGCGATTCTCACATGGAGAATGGAGAAGGTTCTCACCAAACGACGGATACTTGAATTATATCTTAATATTGCAGAGTGGGGTGACAGAGGGGTATTCGGCATAGAGGCAGCTTCAAGGCATTACTATGGAAAATCGGCATCCTCCATTACCCCCGAAGAGGCTGCGAGACTTGCATCCGTGCTTCCGAATCCAAAAAAGTATAATCCATCAGGAAATCAAAGATACGTGATAAACCGCTCCAATCTGATTTATAGCATAATGGTCAGACGGGGTATTGTAGTGCCTGAATATGAGGATGTCGTATCGGAAGTAACAAGCACCGAAGAAGCCAATATAAAAGAAAACTCTACACCATCTAAAGAGCCGTCACAAACTGATACCACCACGCCTCAATAGTCAGAACAAGAAATTTTGAGTTTTAAAGAATCTTCCTTATTTCTTTTTCTTTGTTGCAGTCTTTTTTGTTTTACACGGTTCTTTGTGGCCGGGTTTACAGGACATATTTGCCTCCTTTCTGAATCCAATAATTAAATCCAATATATCACGCTAATCAACAGGTGTCAAATAAAAACGTTGAAAATTCTTCAATAGTCTAAACTTATATTTAATGAACCTCCCCGCCGCAGACCTCTTTGGCAAAGAGGGGTTAGGGGAGATTTATTGAAAATTTATTTATTCAAAAATCCCCCTTCATCCCCCTTTGCCAAAGGGGGAATATAAGGACACCCCACAGCAGAGACTGTGGGGTATTGAAAATTTAATAAAGAACATGTAATTGTGCCTCAATTTTTAGTCGCAGAATGCGTAATGACTTGAAAATGATCGGCCATTCAGATATTCCTCTATTCCGGTTTGTATCCTCAATCTTCGATAGATAACATCCGCCATATCAAAGAGGTTGACGGTATCCTCTCTGTTGTACATAACGAGCAGATCAAGCGCCTCACTGTCTCCTTTTTTTGCGTGATCCCATAGTTTTATGGCGTCATAACCGTTTAAACCTCTGACATCCTCATGTCTTTTGATTCCGATATCGCTCTCCAGCCTCTTAAGTCCGCCATGAAGACCGAGCCTCCTTGCACCAAAACAGAGATCGAAATGAGGAATATCGAACTTCATGTTAGGCATCGACCTCATGAGGAAGGGAACGTCGAATGCAGCACCATAAAATGTTATAAGATATTTATATCCTGAAAGTTCCTTATTAAGGTTTTCGGATGTAAGTCCATTACCTCTTACAAAGCTTTTGTAGTCATATCCGTTATATAAACCTATAACAGTCACATACCCGCCTCTGTCTGGCATAAGACCATTAGTCTCGATGTCCAGACAGACAGACTCCTGCTTAAAGATATCGAACAGTCTCCAGTGATCCCTTCTTTTTATTGAGGCAGCAAAATATGCTGCATTGGCCTTATCCAGCTCCTGCGAGGCAAAAGAAAGATCGTCATCGAAAATAATCTTTTTTGGAGGGCTTATAAACCCAATATCGGAAGAATTTAAAAAATCATCCCATGTAAGTATTCCGCTTCTCCAGAGCCTCTTCTCAAGTTTCTCACCAATCCCGTTTAGGATACTGAAAGTATTCTTTATCATATTTTATTATACATATTGTTAGGTGAGAAATGCGAAGATCGACGTATATAAAATTAAGAAGAGAGAGCTACTTTATATCCAGCTCTGTTAATGGCCGTTTCGATATCCTGCCTGTTAAGCTTTGTTTCATCGTATTTAACAGAGGCATTCCCGATCTCTACATTAATCTCCGAAATACCCGAAAGTTCGCTCAATGCCTGCTTTACCCTTCCAACACAGTGCATGCAGCTCATGCCTTCAATCTTTATCTTTATCTCCGTCATGATTTAATTTTATTCTAAGTTATATTAAAAATCAACAAGCCCCAGTGCTTCTCTTGTCATCCTTTCGGCTGTTTCAAAGATAGCCTTTTTGCCAATTTCGGTCCTTGCCTCTATATAGAATCTGACCTTGGGTTCTGTGCCAGACGGCCGAATCATTAACCATGAGCCGTTATCAAAGACAAGTTTTGTACCGTCAACCGTTATTACGTCCTTAATAATTCTTTTTTCTCCGCCTATAGTGACGGCAGTACCGATCTTATAATGATTTCTGATGGAGGATAATTTTTTAACAAGAGGTTCGCCTGTGAGTTTGCGGTCAACGGCTATTCCGGAACGGTCGGGATAGTAATATCCGAATTCATCCATTATGTCTTTAAGATAGTCGCTCAGGTTTTTCCCGGTAACAGCCATCATCTCTATCGCTAAAAGCAAACCGAAAATCGCATCTTTTTCGAGTGTATGGTTATATCCTGTTATACCATCCGATTCTTCAAAGGCAACGATTGCCCTTTCCACTGATGTCTTTAAGAGATACGGTCTGAAATTCTTGAATCCGACCTTTGTCTCTCTCACGGGTATTCCGAGTTTATTCCCTATGGCATTCAGAAGATTGCTTGTCCCTACAGATTTCACAGCAATGCCTGAAATACCTTTACATACATGAAGGAAATGAAACGCCATTGCTCCAAAATAGTTCATTGGTATTTGAATGGTATGGTCAGCATATCTTATTCGGTCACCATCGGGGTCCATAATAACACCCAACCTGAATCTGGCCTTGTTCTCTTTTAATTTTTTTTCAACTCCCTCCATATTTTTTTCGGACGGCTCGGGGGCTACACCACCGAAAAGAAAATCGTCTTCTGTTCTCAGATAAATAATCTTATTGCTCTCGCCGACGATCCTCTGAATACGTCCTCTCGTTGCACCATGGACATTATCGATGCATATAACACAATCCTCTTTGTTTATAAAGTCACGAATCTTTTCCATACCGATCGTTTTTCTCTCTGTTATATATTTAATGTATAGGGATGTTAGATCAATTTTTGCAATATTGCCCGGTTCTATCGGTTCGGGAGTGACGCACTCCTTCATCATCCTGTTGGCTATCTCTTCTATTTTTATTGTGATCTCAGCACTTGCGGGGCCTCCGTCTGAAGGGTTGAACTTGAATCCTGCATAGTTTGCAGGATTATGCGAAGGGGTGAGATTAATAGAACATGCCGCATTCAGCGTCTCGATGCCGGTCGAAAATTCGGGAGTGACTGCCTCACCCGCATACCACGTTTTTATCCCCTCTTTCTGAAGCAATCCTATTACCTCCATAGCAAAATCAGGGCCGAGAAATCTATTATCGTGGCCTACAATAATACCCCGCTTTTTTATCTCTTCAAAATCGGATACCCCCATCGCCCGCATCACAGATGTATCATTGCCCCTAAACATTTCAATTATCGCCGAGGTAACAATACGAAGATTATTGAACGTAAAATCAGTACCGATCTCACCTCGCCAGCCGGAAGTCCCGAATATTATTCCGGCTGGCGACATATTCGCCCGCGCAAATCTTTCTATAACAAAAAGCAGTCCGCTGTTTCCGGAAACATCAGACATTATTTCCTTCCAGCAAGAAGAAGCATTTTTGAACTCACGAAACATTTTATGCCTCCTGAAATAATTTTGCTTTATCCCCGAAATACATTTCCATGGCTAATTTATAAATTTACGTTTATGAAGGATAAAAATAGTTTCAAGCCATGAACTTATTTGAATTGCTTCTATCGGACACCTATCACCGGCAGGCCATGACTTAATAAACTCATTAATCGCAGCATCATTGCCACCCTCGAAAAGGGCATCGCCAATGAAAATTACTTTTTCAAAGCCATTTTCAAGTAATGTTCTAATCGGCTTGGTTTTATCCTGACCGACTATGCCTATATCGAATGATGTCTGCCCGCCAAGTGTAATTTTTAGCTGTCTTTCATTTATCAGGGAAAACAATTCCCGGTTAAGGTGCTTTAAAATCTTTTCTCTGTAACCGATATTTCGATCAAACTTAACGAAATTTTCTCTGTTTCTTACGGCCTCGGCGTCCTCCTTATCCATTCTGCCGATAGGGCATAGATTGATCATCGATCCTCTATTAACCATCCTATTATCGATTATCTTAAGTTCAGATGGTAGTTGAAATTCATTCTTGGTCAAGGTTTCCGTCAGTACCTTCCACAAGTAGCTATAGTCGGCCTCACCGAGATAATCGAGGATATTAAACTCCGAGACTAATTCGATTGACATTCCCTTAGAATAATCGCATCGATAATGGATAGCGCCGTTACCGAGAAACGCATCGAATTGCTTACGGAAGCCAAAAATATATAGTGGCCGGAAAAACTGCTCTTGGACTATATTCATTTCATAACCATTAACTATTTAATGACAACATATTATTCTGTAATGTATAATTTTTAAACTATGAGAAGGGTTGTTGTAAAGATCGGGAGCAATATACTTACCGATGAGAAGGATGGGCTTGATACGAAGAGGATATCCTCGATAGCATCCGACATGTCCGAACTTCAAAATATGGGGTTTGACGTAGTTCTCGTCTCCTCGGGAGCTGTTGCAGCCGGGATGAGAAAACTTGGCCTAAAGGAAAGACCAAAGGATATTCAGCTTAAGCAGGCATCGGCTGCTGTCGGACAGAGCAGTCTGATGTGGGCTTATGAGAAGAACTTTGGAGATTATGGAAAGAAGGTTGCGCAGATCCTGCTTACCCGCGATGATTTTGCCGACAGGAAGAGGTATATCAATTCCAAAAATACTCTATTAACGCTGCTTCGATATGGTGTCATACCGATAATCAATGAGAACGATACCGTTGCCACGGATGAAATAAAATTCGGGGATAACGACCACCTTGCATCATTGGTTGCAGGTCTTATTGACGCTGAAAGGCTTATAATACTTTCCGATGTTGACGGTCTTTATTCCGATGACCCTAAGAAAGGGCATAAGGCAGTTCTCATAAAAACAGTCGCGGAGATAACCACCGAGATCGAGGCTGCGGCCGGAAAGGCCGGTAGTGTTGTAGGTACGGGAGGGATGTATTCGAAAGTTCTTGCTGCAAAAAGGGCTGTGGACAGCGGGGTTACCGTAAATATAATAAACGGTAGAAAGAGCGGCTTGATAACATCACTTTTAAAAGGGGATACCGTCGGGACGGAATTTAAGGCCCGAAGAGAAAAGCTATCTTCGAGAAAGGGATGGATTGTTTATGGAAGCCGTGCAAAGGGGACTCTCCATCTCGATGCGGGTGCGGTTAAGGCACTGATACACGGAGGCAAAAGCCTTCTGCCTTCCGGGATTGTATCGGTGGTTGGTGATTTTGATATAGGGGATGCTGTTTATTGTCTCGATTCGAATGATAAACGGATTGCAAAGGGAATTATAAATTATTCATCTTCGGAGATTGATAAGATAAAAGGTAGAAAGACCTCCGAGATAGAAAATGTCCTTGGTTACAGATATTCGGATGAGGTTATACATAGGGATAATCTTGTGATTTTGTAGAAATAGTTTTTTTCCTTTATGACCTTGATCATAGCAGTGTCACTTTTAATAATTTAATATAAATGAACCAAAGAGGGGTTAGGGGAGATTTATTGAAAATTTATTTATTCAAAAATCCCCCTTCATCCCCCTTTGCCAAAGGGGGAATATAAGGACACCCCACAGCAGAGACTGTGGGGTATTGAAAATTTAATAAAAACAAGGAGGTCTTTATGGACAGATTCGTAAAGAACTTTATCTTAATGAGTATCGTATATCTTGCAATCGCAACGGCACTGGGGATACTGATGCTTCATAATCAATCGTTGATGTCGTTGAAATTCGTACACTCCCATCTGAATATGCTCGGATGGGTCTCGATGATGATATACGGTGTCGGCTACCATATACTTCCGAGGTTTGCGGGTAGACTCATAAAAAGCAAAACAATGGGAGAAGTTCAGTTCTGGTTTGCAAATGTAGGACTTGTGGGGATGCTGTTGTTTTATACCCTTGAGACTTATAATCCTTCCGGCCTTTATAAAGGATTGGTTATTATGTTCGGGATTATAGAGGCAATATCGATATTTCTTTTCTTCTACAACATGATCACGACTTTGTATGCAAAGACAGAAGAGTAATTTCGCATGTAAAAAATGGAAACGTGCAATTGAAAAAGTTTGGCATTTCTTTTATAGTTAATAACCATGCGTCTTCCTGAGTGGATAAAGGTAAAGAGCTTAACAGGGCTCCACGAAACAAAACAGATATTGAGAGATTATGGGATCGCTACTGTTTGCGAAGAGGCACGCTGCCCAAATAAGGGAGAATGTTTCTCAAAACCGACTGCTACCTTTATGATACTCGGTTCCGTATGTACGAGGAACTGCGGTTTCTGTTCTGTTAAGTCCTCGATACCGAAGCCCCTCGTAGAAAACGAACCCGAAAAGGTTGCTATTGCAGCGAAGAGGATGGGATTGAAATATGTTGTTATAACCTCTGTTACGCGGGATGATCTTAAAGATGGAGGGGCATCTCATTTTGCAGAGACCGTTCAGGCTGTGAGAAAACATCTGCCTGAAGCAAAGATTGAAGTCCTGACCCCTGATTTCAAGGGCGACTATAATGCACTTAAGACGGTTCTCGATTCCGGCCCCGATGTCTTTAATCATAACGTAGAAACCGTGCCGAGACTTTACCGATTTGTCAGGTCTCAGGCGGATTACAATACTTCTCTGAATGTGTTGATGAATGCTAAGGGCATTGCACCGGATATAACGACAAAATCGGGACTTATGCTCGGACTCGGTGAGACCTTTAATGAGGTTGTCGGCGTATTGAAGAATTTAAGGGATGTCGGTTGTGATACCGTTACTATAGGTCAGTATCTCAGACCTACAAAACAGAACCTGCCTGTTATGGAATACGTGAGACCGGAGATATTTAATGAATATAAAATGATTGCCCTCGATTTGGGTTTTAAATATGCGGCATCTGCCCCATTGGTAAGGAGCTCGATGAATGCAGAGGAAATGTTTAACAACAGCTTAAAGCTGACAGCTATCAGCTAATAGCTGATTTAAAGGAGTTTAAATGTTTGAGTTTAATAGGATAAAGAGGCTTCCCCCATACGTGTTTGCTATAGTTAATGCCCTTAAGATGGAGGCAAGAAAAAGGGGCGAGGATATTATTGACCTCGGTATGGGTAATCCGGATATGCCTGCACCTAAACATGTAATAGACAAGCTCTGCGAGGCTGCAAATAATCCGAAGAACCATAGATATTCTGCATCGAAGGGAATTACGCAGCTCAGGATGGCTATATGCGAATGGTATAAGCGGAGATTCGATGTCGATCTCGATCCCGAAGGCGAGTCTGTAGTCACTATCGGTTCAAAAGAAGGACTTTCGCATCTCGCACTCGCAACGATCCAGCCCGGAGACGTTGTCATGACGCCGACGCCTGCTTATCCGATACATCCTTACAGTATTATAATCGCGGGTGGTGAGGTTACGAGTATTCCTATCGGACCCGGGATAGACTTTTTTACGGAGATGGAGAAGGCATTCAAGAAGACATGGCCGAGACCGAAGATGCTGATAATCAATTTCCCTCATAATCCGACTACACAGGTTGTGGAGGGATTGGATTTCTTTAAAAAGGTTGTGGACTTTGCGAAAGAAAATAATATTATAGTTATCCACGACTTTGCTTATGCCGACCTTATATTCGACGATTACAAGGCGCCGAGTTTTCTTCAGGTTCCCGGTGCGAAAGACGTCGGAGTCGAATTCTTTTCTCTCACAAAGAGCTATTCTATGGCGGGCTGGAGGGTTGGTTTTTGTGTCGGGAATAAGGATATTGTCGGTGCATTGATAAAGATAAAGAGTTATCTCGATTACGGGATGTTTCAGCCGATTCAGATTGCAAGCATAGTTGCCCTAAGGGGACAACAGGATTGCGTCGAGGAATTCAGGAAGACGTATGAGTCGAGACGCAACGCTTTGATCAAGGGGCTTCATAATGCAGGCTGGGATGTGCCGCCGCCGAAGGCGACTATGTTTGTATGGGCGGAGATACCTGAGCGGTTCAAAAAAATGGGCTCGCTTGAATTTACAAAGCTCTTGATAAAAAAGGGAGGGGTTGCAGTATCGCCTGGTATCGGATTCGGAGAGGGCGGCGATGAATATGTAAGGTTCGCCCTTGTCGAAAATGAGCATAGGATAAAACAGGCGACAAAAGGTATCAAGAAGGTTTTGGGAGGATAGCCTCCAAAAAAAAAATATAAAGGGTTGCATGCCTCATATTCTTATTCTTAGCTGAAAGCTAATAGCTGATAGCTGTCAGCTTATATGACGGAGGTTTAGGTGAAAGAGGATACGATCAATGTCGGAATCATAGGTTTTGGAACGGTCGGCACCGGAACGGCCGGAATTCTTCTCGGTAACAGGGATCTCCTCTCGCAGAGGACGAGTCTTGATATTAACCTTAAGAGGATTGCAGATGTTGATATAAAAAGAGACAGGGGGATAAAACTTCCACCGGGGACTTTAATCACGGACGCAGAAAAGATATTGAATGACCCCGATATCGCTATTGTCGTTGAACTGATCGGAGGAATACATCCTGCAAAGGACTTTATCCTCAAGGCAATAAGGAATAAAAAACATGTTGTAACCGCGAATAAGGCATTGCTTGCAACCGAGGGTAACGAGATATTTGCCGAGGCAGAGAAATACGGTGTAGAGATAGGTTTTGAGGCATCGGTTGCAGGGGGAATCCCGATAATTAAGGTAATAAGGGAAGGGCTGATCGCCAACAACATAATGGCGGTGTATGGAATTATAAACGGGACATCGAATTATATCCTCACGAAAATGACCGAGGATAAGGTTGAATTTTCAGACGCCCTTAAAGAGGCACAGCGACTCGGTTATGCGGAGGCCGATCCGACCTATGATATAGAGGGTATAGATTCTGCACACAAATTGGCAATACTGGCCTCGCTTGCCTATAACATTCCCCTGTCGTTTAATGATATTTATAAAGAAGGAATAACAAGGCTGACATCGGAGGATATCGAATTTGCAGGAGAGTTGGGATATAAGATAAAGCTCCTTGCGATTGCAAAGGCCACCCCCCCCTTCCCCCCCTTATCAAGGGGGGGAGAACGGGGGGGTGAGGTGGAACTCAGGGTTCATCCGACAATGGTTCCGAAAGACTATCTTATATCGAAGGTGGACGGGGTATTCAATGCCGTGTACGTTCAGGGCGATGCAGTCGGTGATACCCTATATTACGGCAGAGGTGCAGGAGATATGCCTACTGGAAGTGCCGTGGTAGCGGATATCGTGGATATAGGGAAAAGAATCATGATACACGATACACGATACACGATTCAGGATAAAAAACATCATGCATCGTGCATCATGCATCGTGCATCTTCTCCTATTAAGATTAAGAAGATCGAGGATATCGAGGCGATGTACTATTTCAGGTTCTCTGCCCTCGACAGGCCCGGTGTGCTTTCGAAGATATCGGGAGTGCTCGGCAATTATAACATAAGCATTGCCTCCGTTATTCAGAAGGAACGAAGGGTAGGAGAGGCTGTTCCCCTCATCGTTCTCACTCATAAGGCAAAGGAAAAAGATGTTATAAAGGCTGTCCCTCTTTGGAAAAGAGGGGTTAGGGGAGATTTATTGAAAATTTATTTATTCAAAAATCCCCCTTCATCCCCCTTTGCCAAAGGGGGAATATAAGGACACCCCACAGCAGAGACTGTGGGGTATTGAAAATTTAATAAAACTTTTTTAAATGAGCAAATCATGAGCAATATAAAAATCGGCATTATCGGCGGTTCGGGGATGGATGATCCCCGACTCATGAAGGACATCAAAGAGAAAAAGGTAAAGACCCCTTATGGCAACCCATCTTCGCCATTAACTATGGGGAAGATAAATGGTATGGATACCATTATCCTTGCTCGTCACGGCAAAAACCATTCCATATACCCGACTGGAGTAAATTTCAGGGCGAATATTTATGCACTTAAAAAAGAAGGCTGCACCCATATACTTGCAACTACCGCAGTAGGTTCTCTAAGGGAGAAGATAAAACCCGGAGACCTCGTGTTCGTTGACCAATTTATAGACCATACAAAACACAGACCCCTCACATTCCATGATGAAAAGGTCATACATACGCCTATGGCAGAACCTTTCTGTAAACAACTTCGCTCCCTCCTGATCAAATCTGCAAGAGAACTCAAACTCAGGCATCATGCCAAGGGCACGGTTATAACTATCGAAGGACCGAGATTCTCGACAAAGGCAGAGTCTCATATGTTCAGGAGTTTTGGAGCGGATGTAATTAACATGTCTACCGTACCGGAGGTTATACTTGCGAGGGAAGTAGGTATATGCTACCAGACAATAGCAATGTCTACGGATTACGATTGCTGGAAAGAGGGCGAAGAACCCGTAACATGGGAGATGATACTGACGATAATGAAAAAGAATGCGGAGAATGTTAAAAAGCTGCTTTTAAAGACTATCACAAAAATTAAAAATACAAAATGCGATACGTGTAAACCTTAACGTTGCATAAACACCGGGTAGGAACGCCAAAAAAGTCTTGTAATGGCGACGAGATTTTATTTACATTACACGTGACCGAAATTTTAATGTTAAATATCTTTCTGAAAATGGCTGGCAGGCCAATTGAAAAGTCTGTAAGGTGTCGCTACAAGACATTTTTCAGCGTCCCTACCCGTCTTTTTGAAGATTTTTAACATAAG
>JACQXD010000056.1 GCA_016208875.1 Nitrospirota bacterium | reverse complement strand
GGCATCAAAGTCTTGACAGAAGAACACCGGATAATGTTTACTGGAGTACACTACCTAAGATGCAGATAGCGGTATGAGGCAGAGCAGCTTATCACTTAAAAAATGCTTTAAGCTGTCTAAACAAACTAGGCCACCTCTCTTTTTCTCTTCTTCTTCTTTTCCCCCAAAAACATTATCTGAAAGCCACAATCAAAAAAATATGTGATATTATTTATTAGTCGGGAGAGGATTAAGATGTCGGATACCAAAAAGATTATCACCGAAAGCGGCGTTGTACTGGATGTAAAAAAGAATATCCGGACCGATGAGATCGAGGTAATCGTTCTGATCGAGAATCTTGAGGGTGCGGAATGTCTGTTACATTGGGGAGTCCGCCGTAATATCTATGCCCCCTGGTTGTTACCTTCTCAATCTATCTGGCCTAAAGGCACTCGTGCATTTGACAATGCTGCCGTACAGAGCCCTTTTGTCGAACAAAATGGTCAGGCCATGATCGCTATAAAATTTGACAGGTCGGTGGATTTTAGATTCATTGATTTTGTTCTTTATTTCCCCGGCGAAGATCGATGGGACAATAACCACGGCAGAAACTACCGAATCGATATCACGATCGATAAACCGGCATTGAAGAAAGAGTTATTTGGCAAAACCGAACTTATCAATATAGCATATGAGATTATCGAGAGGGAAACAGGACATCATTCATGGACACTTATGCACCGGTTTAATCTCTGTTATGACTTTTTGGACAAGATCGGAAGGAATGATATCGAGGGTCTTGCGTTGATCTATGTATGGATGCGTTTTTCCGCCGTCAGACAATTAGATTGGCAGCGAAACTATAATACCAAGCCGAGGGAAGTGGGACATGCCCTTGACCGTCTGACTGTGAAACTTGCAGGCCGGTATGCAAACGATCCAGAAGATCGTGAGATGATCGGATTAATAATGACCACTTTGGGCCGGGGCAGTAATGCACAGCGTGTTCGCGACGAGGTCTTGAATATTATGCACCGCAGGCATATCAAGGAAGTATCGGGTCATTTTATGGAGGAATGGCATCAGAAACTTCATAATAATGCCACTCCCGACGATATAGCGATCTGTGAGGCATATCTCGAATTCCTAAAGACCAATGGAAACCTCGAACGTTTCTACGGAAGGCTTAAAGATGCCGGGGTTACACGTGAGAGACTCGAAGGTTATGAGCGGCCAATTAAATCGCATCCTGACTTCATCCCACATCTGAAGGAAGACTTGATAAGGGATTTCGAGCATTTTCTCGGTATACTCAAGGAGGTATATGCAGGAAACGATCTCGGTATCTCTATTAAATTTGCCGGTCATTACCTCGACGCCGAGACTCGCGGACTGTTGGATTTCATATGGAACCACCGCGACGATACTAAAATCATGGTATTGGATTTCATAGAAAAGATAACGGAATCCCGGCGCGGGCTGGTAAGACAATTAAAGGGGCATTACCCCGGAATGCGGGATATACTTTTCCTCGATATTGCTTTGGAGGATTTTTTGCGCACGGTTTTGGAACGGAACCTCGATTTACACCTTAGTGAAGACATGATGGTAAAGTTGCTCTTGCCTGTTCTCGATAACCTTTGTCTTACATACCATAATGATGTAGAGTTTTTATATTGCTGGAATTACTGGAATCGTATCAAGGAAATGCCGCATCGTGGTAAGGAATGGGCGATTCGCGCAATCGCAGTTGTAGAGAGGCTTGAACGCGCAATCGGAAGTTTTATTGATCGCTATCACAGATTGCTTCAGCCTAAGGCAGAATTCCTCGGCAAGGCATTCAATGCACAAACGTGGACTATTGACCTGTTCAGCGAAGAGGTGATCCGCGGTCGCGGCGTATTTATACTTTCCGTGCTTTTGAGAAAACTTGGTCCTTTGTTGAGAAAGTCTGCGGATATCGGCAGTTGGCAGTTAATAAGCCGGGGTTATGGTATAGGTGAGGTGGTAACGGTAGATGCACTAAAATCGGTACAAGGTAAGGATTTCGGCAGACCTGCAATTATGATCTCCGACAGTATAGCCGGCAATGAGGAGATACCAAAAGGCGTCATTGCGATCATTACCCCTGCCGTGATAGATAGCCTTTCACATCTTTCTATACGTGCAAGAAACGCGGGTATCCTCTTTGCAACGTGTTATGACCCGGATTTAGTTGCCCGATTTAAGTCTCTTAAGGGACAATATCTTAGACTGGGCATAAAGAACAACGAGGTTACATTTGAAGCGAGCCGAGAGGAAGCCGCTGTAATCCCGGAACATATTATTCCCTTCCATAGAGTAGTACCCCGGCATGGATTTACCGGCTACGCCGTATCTCTGAATGATTTTAACGAACACAATGTAGGGTATAAATCCAATAATCTAAATCGTATCTATAAAAAGTTGCCCGAATGGATAAATCTTCCTGCTTCAGCAGCGATTCCCTTCGGGGTTTTCGATAAGGTGATAGGGGATGAAATCAATAGGGAGGTCGCGGATAGTTACAGGGAGTATTTGAGGCTGACGGAAGAGGACAGGGATAAAGACTTCTCGAACATGCTCGACCGTATGCGCAGGACTATCCTGACCCTGAATGCACCCGATGATCTCATTCTTTCGCTGCGTAAGGCGATGGAAGATTCCGGACTCGAATGGCCTATAAACTGGGACGGTGCGTGGTTGTGTATCAAGCGTGTCTGGGCCTCCAAGTGGAATGATAGGGCATATCTAAGCCGCTCAACTAACGGGATTCCACACGGCGATCTGGTAATGTCCGTACTGATCCAACGGGTTGTAGACGCGGATTATAGTTTTGTAATACATACGGTCAACCCCCTTACCGAAGACAGGAATGAGATATATGCAGAGGTAGTACTCGGTCTCGGCGAGGCATTGGCAGGTAATTATCCCGGAAAGGCGTTAAGCTTTACCTGCACAAAGGACAGAAAGAAATTACATCTTCAATCCTTTCCCGGTAAGAGTTTAGGGTTGTTTGGAAGCGGGTTGATCTTCCGTTCGGATTCTAACGGAGAGGACCTTGCAGGTTATGCCGGGGCCGGTCTTTATGACAGCTTTATACTGCCTACGCCGAGAAAGATCGTTCTTGACTATTCAAACGATCATCTTGTAAATGACGAGACGCTGCGCAAGGATTTTATGAAGATGGTTGCTAATATAGGTATAGAGGTTGAAAAAGTAATGGGGATCCCTCAGGATATAGAAGGTGTCTACTCAAAGGGAAAATATTATGTAGTTCAGACACGGCCTCAGGTAGGAATTGGAGATGAACGTGCCGACAAGCCGGCGTAATCCGGGATATTGTCAATTCTTGGGGTTTATCGAGAAAATCGGGAATTATTCAGCAGAAAAATAGTTCTCATTGGTAGTCTTCTTCCATAACTGCCTTCTTATTTTTTCTTCTTTTCAGCTTTTTTGAGGCGTCGCGGGATTCTAAAGCCTCAATAATAAGCTTTCTTGCCATCCATGCAATGGTTCTGTCGTCATCTTCGGCGAGTTTTTGAATAACAGCTTTCAGTTCAGGCGTTACCCTTAAAGTTACGACTGTCTCCTTCTTCATGCAATCATTGTATACACTCACTCTTGACAACAACAAGGAAATCATTGTATTCTTTGTATACAAATTTTAGGGTAATCACTTTTGAAAACGATACCGATGTTTAACACGACCTATTTCGTAATAAATTTAGGCAGGGTAATCGTAATTTTTATGTAAAACCCTTCTTTGACAAATACAATGTAAAAAGTGTATAAAAGTCTAAGCCCGAAAAGGGGTAATCCGTTTGTTTAGGCAGATTTTATGGCACAAATTCAGAGGTCGTAATGAAAAGCGAGATTAAAGTCATAGGATTAACCATGAAAATATCTCAAATAGCTAATTCAAGTTAAATAGGAGGAGGGGATAACAATGGAGAAGTATAGGTTTATTCGTCATGTATCAATGGTCGTGATTATACTCGCTGCTTTTACACTCGCAGCGTGCGGTGGCGGAGGTGGCGGAGACAGCAGCGGTACTACGAGCAGCAGCACAACGACAAGTGATACAACAACCGGTGGAGGGACAACAAACACTACAAAGACATGGACAATTTCTACTATAGACAGCCAAGGATATGTCGGATACTACAACTCAATAGCCATTGATTCAAATAACAAAGTGCATATCAGTTATTATGATGACACTAATGATAACCTTAAGTATGTAACAAATTCCTCTGGTTCATGGCATGGCTATCTCAGATATGCAACGAATCAGTAGGTATATGAGGGGATGAGGTGGAAAAAATGTGAAAGACGCGGTAGCCTTGGGCAAAGCTGCTATATCAAGCTTTGAAGGTATGAGAGAGTATGATTTTCGGGATCAAAAACATTAATGCCTTCACGCTGTGCGGCCTTAAGCAGCCTTTCATCAGCGCTGATTAAAATGACTGTATGGTTGAGCGAAGCCAATGTCTCTTTTAGTTGGAGAATGGTACTGAGATGATAGGCATCGGCAGAATTGAGATTAAATTTTTTCATATAAACAATAGCCTTGAATAACTGATTATCACTTAACGGAATCAAATGAAGATTTTCGCAATCTGAGAAGAAGGCAAAGGTGATTTTATTGAATTTTTCTTCCGGTATGTTAAAACGATTTTTGGTGCGATTGAGAGACGCAAATGTTTCTCCAAGACTCCAGAGCGAGGTGACGATCCTTTGAGGTTTTATTGCTCTGTCGAAGAACATATCTACCCACGGAGAACCGATTTCTGTATGGTAACGCTTAACCCATGCACTGGCGTCGAGATAAAAATAGTTCAACGACAACTATTCCTCTCTCATTTTAAGAATATCATCACTGAGCTTTTGAGATGGTTTTATATAGGCATCAAGGAGTTTTCGAGCATCTGTAATGGAGGACTTTTTTAAATGAAGAGCAGTTTTAAGCTCACTTATTTTTTTTTGATATTCAATAAATGTAGAAAAAGGAAGAAATAAATGGGTTACAGAATCTTTAGCATGCAATTTCATATTGCCTCTATATTTACAGTGTATCCGCTTTCTTCGGCAGATATGAAATCTACGATGAAACGATGAATCTTCATGGTTTAAATATATTACGGAGTATAACCTTATGTCAAGGTCACGGAAATAATTGGAAAACTTAAAATGAGAAAATGGGACAGGTACATTTTCTGAGTTTGCGTTAGAAGAAATAGAGGGAATGCGGTAAGAACCGGGACAATAACCTTCTCGATTCCGATTCTTTTGCATTTACTGTTACAAGTTCAACTTCTAAATCCGGCGGAAGTCATGACTGGGGTGTATCGGGGTGGGATAATTAGATTTATCTGAATTCTGAACTTCGATGAGAAAGGGAGGGCAAAGCCCTCCCTATGTTTTTGTGTGCCAATCTCATAGTTTTTCTATAGTCCACAAATATACAAAATGGGGTAGATTTGTAAGATAAAAACAAAATGTGTAGAATATTGAATATTACATTTGCAGAGAATGATTTAAAATATAATTGGAGTTATTACAAAAGAAGATTCATGGAGGGTGAAGATGAGTAAGGAACAAAAACTTATAGAGAGAAATGTAGAACTGAGTGCGGAATTCAGCCGTTATGTATTTGAGCATACGGAAATAGAGAGTCAAATTCCTATGGATGCCGAAATTGTTCTTTTACCTGATTTTGACCCGGAATTAAAAGAATATAATCTTCAATTAGGCAAGGATATAGAGGCAAGTGGAGGAAAAGTGGCATATGTGACGATCAAAAGTATTCGCCCCAAAATGCTTTCCAGAATAGAGAAATTGGAACTTCAGGCAGTATAGGATGTGAAGTCTTCATCAATATAAAGCCTTATTTTCTCCAACCTTCGCCCTTTGTTTTTTCCTGCCAATATTCTTCTTTATTAAATTTTTGAATAAATAAATTTTCAATAAATCTCCCCTAACCCCTCTTTGCCAAAGAGGGGATCAGAAGGATTCCCGACAAGCGAGAATGACAAAGTACGATTTATTTTTTTGATACCCCGCCGTCTCTGCGGCGGGGAGGTTCATTCTGTTATAATTAAAACATACTACTAAGGAGTTCATAAGTAATGTCTCATTGTTGTCATTCCCGCGAAAGCGGGAATCCATAAAAAAATCAGGCATAACAAAATAGATGGATTTTACAATGAAAGAAAAAAGGATCAGGATAGGTAACCAGACATCATTTTCGGCATCCCCCATAACACTGCCTTTTGAATATGCAGTTACCATGGGTTTCGATGCATTTGAATGGTTCCCGGATAAAAGATCCGGTTCCGGCTGGACCGAAGATGATCTATCCCAGGATACAAGATCACAGATAAAGAAGACCGCATTCGAGCATGACATCAAACTGTCTGTTCATACCGTGTGGCCTTCAAATCTTCTGGAGCCTGAGAGCGATAAGTCTTTATCTAAAACAATAGCCTTTGCACAGGACATAGGGGCCTCGCTTCTGAATATCCATCTCCATAAGGACGCAGGCATAGAGGCATACGGCAAGGCCATTATTCCCTTGATCGAACGCCTTGCCGATATCGATATCAAACTCTCTATAGAGAATACCCTGGATACAGAACCGCAGGATTTCAACGAATTATTCGACTACCTTCGTAACATTGGCTCTGCCCATTCCTACAGAGTCGGGATGTGCCTTGACCTCGGACATGCCAACCTCTGTGAGACAACGCGTAACGATTATCTGAGGTTCATTGACCTGCTCGATCCTCAGTTACCGATAATACATGTTCACCTGCACGAAAACTACGGAGACATTGACAGCCATCTTCCAATCTTCACAGGACCGGCCGGAAATGACCCATCCGGTATTATTGGATTCATAGAACGGCTGAAAAACCGGAACTTCTCAGGGGCGATCATATTAGAACAATGGCCTGAGCCCGAGGAACTTCTAAATGATGCCCGCAAGAGGCTGCTTGAAATGATCGGCAGCTATATGGAACCGGACGTAAAAC
>JACQXD010000055.1 GCA_016208875.1 Nitrospirota bacterium | reverse complement strand
AAATAACGATGCAAGATACATGATACATGATGCATGACTCACGATGCATGATTCACGATTCATGATGCACGATGTATGATTTTCTTTATCGTGTATCGTGTATCCTGCATCGTGCATCTTTTTTGTATCGTGTATCCTGAATTTTATATACATTACAAGCGATAATAGGTAAAAAAATGTTGCAAGAGATGCAAACCTTTGGTATATGTAAGTTACCGCCTGTGTCTGGATCGGATGGCTTACGAAAAGCAAAGCGGAGAAAAGGGCAATCTCCAAATGCGGAATGCCAAATGCGGAATGCGGAATATTATTTTCTGAATTCCGAAATCCGAATTCCGCATTCCGCATTGCGATGTATGGCGTTTTAAAAGTTAGGACTATGAGCCAATAAACAAGTATTGCGTTAAGAATATGTATTACAAGATTGAATATATGGTAGCCTGTGACATTAAGACCTCCGAGTTTATAATTCAAGGCAAGTGTTAAAAATCCTAACCACCTTGCTCCTCCAGGAGGCCAGAACTTGGTTAAGTCTTTCAGCATATAGTTTTCGGCTATATTCGGTATATCATCGAACTGAAACGGCACATAAAAGGTATTGGAGTAAACAAGAAGACCTACGATGGCTATGAGAAAAAGATGAAAGGCTGGATTGCGGAATAACTTTTTTCTTGATGCTTTACCCATGAATAAATATAACACTTTGCGATTTAACGGTTCAACCCAGATTGGCATTGGAAATATTTTCCTAATGGACACTTTGGCAAAGGGGGATGAAGGGGGATTTTTGAATAAATAAATTTTCAATAAATCTCCCCTAACCCCTCTTTGCCAAAGAGGGGATCAGAAGGATTCCCGACAAGCGGGAATGACAAAGTACGATTTATTTTTTTGATACTCCGCCGTCTCTGCAGCGGGGAGCTTCATTTTTGAATTTTAATCTTTCCGTGATAAGGGTATCGATCCCGACAAATCGGGATTCTCGACCCCGATATTTATTTGGGCACTTTTCTAAAATGCTTTTTTCAGGTTAAAATATTCAGGCGGAAATGAGAATATATCTTATCCATAAGGAGATGCTGAAGGAGCTTGCATTCACATTCATTTTAAGCCTCGTATCCCTTAATTTTATTCTCATCATGGAGAAGGTTCTGAGGTTGAGCAGGCTGCTTTCCGTCGTCGGTGCATCTTTATCCGACATGGTAAGGATAATACTTTATCTCCAGCCATCGATGCTGATCCTCACCCTGCCGATGTCTCTGCTTGTATCAACGCTTCTGACCTATGGGAGGCTCAACGCGGACAGTGAATTGGTAATACTGAGAACAAGCGGTATGCCCTTTAAGACGATAGCCTTACCCGTGTTTATTATGGGGATAGGCTGTTTTCTTGCCGGGATTAGCGTAAGCCTTTATCTCGGCCCCAAAAGTATGATAAAGCTGAGGGAGACCCTTTCGGATGTAATAACACAGAGGGCACCTGCTGCAATAGAGGAGGGGGTATTTACCACATTATTTAAGGATATAGTCATGATCGTTAAGGAAAAGCCGGATTCAAAGAGTATGCGGGGGATATTTATATTCGATGAAAGGAATAAGAAAGAACCGAGAATTCTAACGGCAAGAGAAGGTAGTATCTCCACTGCAAACGAGTTCGGTCTTGCTTTTTATTTAAAAGACGGTTTTATGCATATTGCAAAGGAAAATACTGCAACGGAGATATTCTTTGAAGGTTATAATTTGTCCTTAAATCTTGCTGCAGAACAACCGTCAAGGAAAAACAGCGAGTTAACACCCTATGAGTTGATACGCAAGGCAAAAAAGACATCACCACAGGAGGGAATACCTTTATTTCTTGAACTCCACAGGAGGTTATCGCTTCCCACCGTATGTCTGATACTTATGCTGTTAGGCCCGCCGCTTTCGCTGCTGGCAGGGAAATCAGGCAGGCTCGGCGGACTTACGATAGGACTTTTCATTTTTGTCGTATTTTATTTTTTGTTGATATACGGAGAAAATCTTGCAAGGACGGGAAAGATACCCCATTATATCGGCGCCTGGAGCCCTACGGTTATACTGGGTTTTTTCGGGATATGGATATTTAAAAGAGAAAATTTAAAATGAAAAATACATGCCGACAAGTCGGCACAAGAGACAATGAAAATACACACCCCTTAATCCCCTCTTAATAGAGGGGAAACCTTAGAACTCCCCTCTATTAAGAGGGGGCGGGGGGGTGTTTGAAGAGGTATTTTAAGGTGAAAAATTTATGCTGATAATACAGCGGTATTACCTGAAAGAATTTTTAAAGGTCTTAACCATAGTTGCCGCAGGGCTTGCATTTATCTTCAGCATACTCGAACTTATCGATAAGATAGACGATTTCCTGCCCTACAGTCCCTCTCTAAAGACTCTCTTGTTCTATATCCTTTTCAGTTTCCCCCGCTATCTCCTTTATCTGCTTCCAATGGCAGCCCTTCTTTGCAGTCTATTTGTTTTCAGCCGGGCAAAAAGGAAAGAGGAGATAACGGCAATCAAGGCGGCAGGAGGCCGTATAAAAACCCTGTTTCTGCCCTTTGTGTTCGGAGGCTTGCTTTTGAGTATCTTCGGTTTCATCCTCGGAGAATTTGTAGTACCGGAATTTTCAAAGAAAACTATTGCAGTGAAAGAGTCCATTACAAAAAAAGGCAAAAAATTTTCATTTAAGGAGGGCACGATATGGCTAAGGGCGACTAACGGTTCAATTGTGAAGATAGGCCTGTATCTGCCTGAAAAAAAGATTTCCATGAATATCAGTATATTCAAAATAGAAGATGGTCGTCTCAGAGAAAGGATAGAGGCTTTGGAGGCGGAATGGCTTGAGATTAACGGTTCGAATGGGCAATGGAAACTGAGGAATGTAATTTTATATAACGTAGAGAACGGTTCGGTAAGCAGGTATAAGGAGATGGAATATCCATTCGTAAAATCACTTGATTTTTTCTCCGAAGGGATTCAAAAACCTCAGGATATGGGCATCAGAGAGTTGTACAGGTACACAAAAAAACTTGAGGAGGCAGGTTTCAAGAATCTAAAACTGATCGTGGACCTGAATGCAAAGGTTTCTTATCCGCTCATCAACTTTTTTATGGTACTGCTGGGTATTTCATTAGCCGTAAAGGGAAGAACCGGCGGAGGACTTGTTACGACGGCGATCGGAATTTTCATAAGCCTTCTTTACTGGTTCGGCCATGTACTGTCTCTATCGCTCGGATATGCAGGTATACTGCCGGCTGTTATAGCGACGTGGCTCGTTCCTGTCATGTTCGGGATCATAGCGATCAATCTTTTTGTGAGAATACCGGAATAAAAAGAAGTCGGTTTGGTTGACACCCTTTCCCCATATGTGATAATTTTAAAATACACAGATGTCTGATAAAGCAACCATAACAAAAGAGGCACAGAAGTATCTTGCGCGGGGGCAGATAGACAAGGCAATAGCCGAATGGGAAAAGCTTATAAAGGAGTCCCCCGACGCACATACTTATAATACTATCGGCGATCTTTATCTCAAGAAGGGCGACAAGGCGCCCGCCATAGATTCTTTCCATAAGGCGGCACGTTTTTTCAGGGATGAAGGATTCTCTCTTAAGGCATTAGCCTTATATAAAAAAATATTGAATACCGATCCTTCAAATGCCAATGCCCTCTGTGCCCTCGGAGAACTGAGCGAAGAAAAAGGGCTCTCTTCGGACGCGATAAAATATTATCTTGCCGGTGCGGATATCTTTTCCAAAGAAGGCAAAAAGGACGCCCTATTGCAGACGTACGACAGGATACTCAACCTCTCTCCTTCCAATATCCCGTTAAGAAATAAAGTAGCGGAGCTTTTTATAAAGGAAGGATTACGCACAGATGCAGCGAAGGCATACCTGCATGTAGCAAGGTTATACGAGGATAAAGATGATCTCAATAATGCAAGAGAGTATTTCAAAAAGGTTATTGGATTACAGCCTAACAGTAAAGAGGCGCTGCTGGGTCTGAGTGCCGTATACGAGAGGACAGGTGACTTCAAACAGTCGCTGGAATACACGAAAAAGGCTATTGCGGTCACTCCCGACGATATGGAACTGTCATTAAAGTATGCAGTGCTATTGATCAAAGAGGACTCTTTTGCCGATGCTATGTCATATGTATCAAAGGTTATCGAGGTGGAGCCGAAAAATATAACGGCCAGGAAACTGCTCGGCGAGATATATCTTAAGGAAGGCGATAAGCAAAAGGCATGGGAAGAGTACGGCAGTGTTATAGACGAAATGGTATTCGAAGAAAAAATCGATGAGGCGATAGATATTCTGACGATGTTTAAAGATATCGAGCCGGTGGAGACCAGAAAAAAATTGATCTCGCTCTACAGGCAAAAAGGGGATATAGAAGCTGCTTTTGTTGATCTTATTTTCTTAGGCGATACCTTTATCCTTTCGGAAGAGGGGATGCTGAAGGAGGCGCTGAATTGTTATCGGGAAGCGATTCAGATACATCCCGACGATATTGAATTGCAGGGGAAGATCGTGGATATCGAAAGGGAAATGGGTGGAGAGACCACAGCAGAGACAACCGAGAAGTCGGTTGAGGAAACTCTGGCGGAGGCGGATATATTTCTGAGATACGGTCTTTATGACGAGGCGAAGGGACTTCTTGAATCCATCAGAGTACGTGAGGCCGAGGATATTAATGTCCATATAAAGCTTAAGTCGTTGTATATAGAGATGGGAGACAAGGAACAGGCGGTGACCGAATGCCTCATTCTCGCGGAACTTTATAACAGGGCAGGCAATACCGGACAGAGAGAAGAAGCTCTTAAAGAGGCATTAGATATAAACCCCGGGGACCCGAGATTACAAGAAGGGGCGGCAGTGCAACCTCCTGAGGAGTACGTATCCCCTGTTTCGGAAAAAGCCGTTTCCGGTATAAACATTGCGGATTACGGTGAAGACCTGGCGGAGGCGGAATTTTATTTAAAGCAGGAGTTATATGAGGACGCAAAAGCGATATATCAAAGGCTTATGGAACTTCTTCCCGACAATGATGAAATACAACAAAGGCTCTTTTTTATAGAGAAAATAGAATTGGAAAAAGCCGTTCAAGGAGGGACCTCGGTCTCCGAAGAGACGGCTGTTTCTGAAAGACTGGAAAAAGAGAAACCCATGGAGCCCGAGACGGAAGGGTTTGCCGAAAAGCCGGCAGAGGATTTTGTTATCAGCGAGCCGCTCGAAGCGCATGAGGCTGCGGAACTCTCATTGGAAAGTGATGTTATGGACATATTCGAAGAATTTAAAAAGGGGCTCGAGAAGGAGTTGGGGACAGAGGACTCCGAGACACATTATAATCTCGGTATCGCATATAAGGAGATGGGTCTTATAGATGATGCTATAAGGGAATTTCAGGTATCGAAGAATGATCCGAAAAGGTTTATCCAATCGATTAATATGCTCGGAATATGTTACATGTCGAAGGGTCTATTCCCCCTCGCAATCGATTCCTTCAAGATTGCACTGGAAAGCATAACGACAAAGGATGAATCGTACTGGGGAGTGAAATACGACCTTGCAGAGGCGTACGAGAAAAATGAAGGGCTCAAAGAGGCACTCGTTTTCTACACCGAGATCTATGGATGGAATTCAAAATTCAGGAATATTTCAGAAAAGATCAATCTTTTAAAGGTGATGGTTGCAAAACCTTCGGAAAAACCTGTAATATCAGAGAAACAAAAGATAAAGAAGGAAAGGGTTTCGTACTTATAGGTCATGGATTATCTTGAATATTACCATCTGAAAGAGCACCCGTTCTCGAATGTTGTAGACAACAGATTCTATTATAAAGGTACGCAGCATTCGGAGGCACTGGTAAGACTGAAATACGCCATAGATACAAAAAAAGGGCTTGCGGTCGTTATCGGGGACATAGGGACGGGCAAGACCACACTCGCTCGCAGGCTCCTCGAGGAACTCGACGAAAATACTTATGAGGCGATCCTTCTTGTCGTGATCCATTCGGCAGTAAGCGCAGACTGGCTCCTTAAGAAACTTGCCATACAACTCGGTGTAACGGATGTAAAAGAAGATAAGGTGGAACTTCTAAGCCAGATATACCGTAGACTTTTCGATCTCGGTGAGCAGGGCAAGGCAGCGGTAGTTATTATCGATGAGGTGCAGATGCTTAAGTCTAAAGAGATAATGGAAGAGTTCAGGGGGTTGTTGAATATGGAGATGCCGGAAGGGAAAATGGTGAATTTCATATTCGTAGGGTTACCCGACCTGGACAGCGTGCTGTCGCTCGATGAGCCGTTAAAACAGAGGGTGGCTGTAAGGGTAAGGCTGAAGGCATTGTCCGAAGAGAATATGAAGGAATATATAGACCATAGGTTACACGTTGCCGGCTGCCCAAAAAATCCATTTACGGATGATGCGGTGAGGGCTATATACAAGTACTCAAACGGTGTTCCGAGAATAATTAATACCATATGCGATAATGCCCTGCTCGATGGGTATCTGTTCAAGGCAGGCTCTATAAACGAGGCGATTATAAATGCGGTTGCCATAGACCTTGGTCTGAACGGCGAATGATCCCAGTTATTCAACTTAATTCATGATTCATAGACAGGATATAGTACCTTCGCTCATTCTCGGTCGCTTCAAGCGACCTCCGAGGTTGAATAAATAAATTTTCAATAAATCTCCCCTAACCCCTCTTTGCCAAAGAGGGGATCAGAAGGATTCCCGACAAGCGGGAATGACAAAGTACGATTTATTTTTTTGATACCCCGCCGTCTCTGCGGCGGGGAGCTTCATTTACTAAAAAATATACTGTCGGAATATCGGCAAAAAAATCCGCTCTGATACTATATCCTGTCTATCTCAGTATGGTAGTTTTGAATAATATAGTCTTAATCTCCAGGCTCACAAGATATCTCAAAAGTTCTATACGCATTCTGGAAGGATGCCATAATTCTCCGTTATACATCGGCTCTTCATAAAATATCCTCAGCTCTTTGCCGTCTTCGAGTTCTATGGTTTGGGATACCGGCAGCATCGTCTTTTTGTCTATAAGAATCCTTTTCCATGAATTTTTAAGATGATAGACCTCATCCTGATCCTCCACTTCGTAATTCTTTATCCTCCACCATAAAATACTATTCCTTAAACCGTCCACGAGAATAATGCCTCTATTTCTACTAAGTTCCGGATTGCTCTTTATTACACCATCCGCCTCTGTTACCTCCGCTACGAGAAACCCTAAGGAATAAATCCTCAAAGCAAGGGTATGATCCGTAAGTTCAAGTGCTGCATCTCCCGTAATTGTGCTGTCGTTCCTTTCGATCTCGACAGAGAATGTTGCCTCAACACTTTCTATATCATTAAGTTTTGTTATGACATCTCTAACATTAACCCCTTCATAATCCGGCATCTCAACTCGTTTTGTCGTACAGGAAAACAATAGTAAACAGCAGGTAATTACAAACAGAAATGATGCACGATGCATGATGCACGATACACGATGCATGATGCACGATACACGATGCATGATGCATGATGCATGATTTTTTTTATCCTGTATCGTGAATCCTGTATCTTGCATCTGTTATATTTCCAGCACTGCCTCGAGTGCATCTTCAACATTTTTTACCCCGGTTATCTCAAGCCCGAAGGATTCCTTGAGCCTGTCGCTATTTGTCCCGGACATCACTGCCTTTTTGAACCCTATCTTAGCAGCCTCCTTGATCCTCTGTTCTGCATATGCAACTGCCCTTATCTCGCCTGAAAGCCCTACCTCTCCAAACATAAATATCTTCGGGTCGATAGGGATCTCTCTGAGCGATGATGCTATTGTCGCTACGATCCCCATATCTATTGCAGGCTCGATAATCTTAAGTCCACCGACAACATTTATAAAAATATCCATACCTCCGAGATGCAGCCCTGCCCTTTTTTCGAGCACGGCGGCCAAAAGATTCACCCTGTTAAAATCAACGCCGATGCTTGTCCTTCTCGGCATTCCGAATGTTGTCGGTGAAACCAATGCCTGTATCTCGACCATCAGGGGTCTTGTGCCTTCCATACTTGCAACAACAGTCGAGCCGGAGACATTCAGGGGTCTCTCTGCAAGAAATAGTTCGGAAGGATTTTCTATCTCGGCAAGACCCGAATCCGTCATCTCGAATACACCTATCTCATTTGTCGAACCAAAACGATTTTTGACGGTGCGTAATATTCTATAGGGATGTCCTCTATCTCCCTCAAAATAAAGTACCGTATCAACTATATGCTCGAGGACGCGGGGTCCTGCAATTGCACCCTCTTTTGTTACATGCCCGACAATGAATGTAGGGATCTCCGATTTCTTGGCAAACATCATCAGTCTTGCCGCACATTCCCGCACCTGTCCGACAGAGCCTGGCGCCGAAAATATCTCTTCCGTATACATTGTCTGGATAGAGTCAATAACGATCACGCCAGGATTGAGTTTTGAGGCTGTATCAATGATGTTTTCGAGTGACGTCTCGGCAAGGAGGATTATTCTATCGGAATTTATCGAAAGGCGATCCGACCTGAGCTTTATCTGTTCAGGGGATTCTTCGCCCGATACATAGAGTGCACTACCGTATCTCTCCGAAAGCCCTGATATTGCCTGAATAAGGACAGTTGATTTTCCGATTCCCGGATCACCGCCGACAAGGATCACAGAACCAGCGACTACTCCTCCGCCGAGTACCCTATCGAGCTCTTTTATTCCTGTCGTTGTCCTTCTTTCTTTTCCACCCGATATTGTGTTTAAAGGTTGGGGTTCGGCTCTATCCGATGACTTTCTGCCGGATCTTTTTTCTTTTTTTTCTTCAACAAGCGTATTCCACTCTCCGCAGTCGGGACATTTACCGAGCCATTTGGGACTTGCATACCCGCAGGCCTGACATTGATAAAAGGTCTTTATCTTAGACATATCGTATCCGCATTATAACCCTCTATAAAAGTAATTGACAAGAGGGGAAGATTTTTGAGAAAATCTTTTCAAAGAAAATTTGTTGACAAAATATACAATGTCTGGTAGGATTTGGGTGGTTTTAAAATAGGTTTAAATAGCATCAGTAAGATGCTAATAAGTATAGAAGGAGGTAAAGATGGCGAAGAAGATAGTAAAAAAGAAGGTAGTAAAGAAAGTCGTAAAGAAGGTTGTAAAGAAAAAAGCGGCAAAGGCTAAGAGCAAAAGGAAACCGAGTGCAGCATTCATGAAACCGATGATGATTAGTGACGCCCTCTCAAAGGTTGTCGGAAACAAACCTCTCCCGAGAACAGAGGTAACAAAGAAACTGTGGCAGTACATAAAGAAGAACAAGCTGCAGGATACGGTGAACAAGAGAATGATAAATGCCGATGCAAACTTAAAGGCGGTATTCGGAGGCAAGAACTCGGTATCGATGTTTGAGATGACCAAACTGGTCAACAAACATTTAAGCTAATTTCAAGTTTTTGTTTATAGTTCGATTGCTTTTAGGCAGATAGGCAATTTCTGAAATAGAAATATGCCTATCTGCCATTTTGTTTTTTGAGATTACCCAAAACGTAGATGGGAAAGACTGCCTCAGAATTTTTATAATCGACAAGATATTAATATGGCAATCGTAAGTGGCATAAATGTCACCCCCCTCAATCCCCCCTTAATAAGGCGGGACTCAAGGGGGGTCGGCTCTAAGGTCTTTTTTATAAGGTGTCGTATAAAAATTCTTCACCAGCCTTTCCCATCTTTTAGTATGGTTTGTGCTTCTATCTCCGTTTTTTGAGATTCTTAGTTGACAATTTGAGGTGCTTTCATTAATTTAATGTTATGCTTTTTACCGTGAAAAGGACACTCCTTTTTTTTATCTTCCTCCTATGCATTAATATGTCGGGCTGCAAAGATAAACAGGCGACGGTTACTGCTGCATATGAAAATAATGGCGGGCCTGCGTACGGCGATACGCTTGTAGAGGGTTCTATTGGAGAACCGAGTACTCTCATTTATATGCTCGCCCATGACCAACCCTCTCACGAGGTTGCCGGTCTCATCTTCAATGGACTCGTCAAATACGACACAGACCTAAGTATTATAGGCGACCTTGCGGAATCATGGGATATCTCAAATGATGGGCGTGTAATTACATTTCATTTAAGAAAAGGCGTAAAATGGGCTGACGGCGTTGAATTCACGGCAGATGACGTGATGTTCGGCTATAAGACAATCATTGACGAAAAAACCCCTACGGCTTATAGAGAGGATTTTTTGCAGGTCAAAAAGGCCGAAGTCCTCGATAAATACACGTTGAGGGTCGCCTATGAAAAACCCTTTGCCACTGCCCTTATTGCATGGGGAAGTATCATTGTCCTCCCGAGGCATTTACTTGAAGGCAAAGACATTACGAAAACCGAATTTGCCAGAAATCCTATCGGGCTCGGGCCGTATAAACTTTCGAAATGGACCTCGGGACAGGAACTCGTGCTCGATTCATACAAGGATTATTTCGAAGGCAGACCTTATATAAACAGGTATATCTATAGAATTATACCCGACATCGCTACGATGTTCCTCGAATTGCAGGCAGGCGGACTCGATATGATGAATCTCACTCCGCTCCAGTATACAAAACAGACGGAGACCGGTTTTTTTAAAACGAACTTTCAGAAATTTCGCCACCCCCAGTTTGTATACACTTATATGGGCTTCAACCTGAGGCATCCGCTTTTCGAAGACAAACGGGTAAGACAGGCGATCGCTTATGCCGTAGATAAAAACGAGATAGTGGATATTGTCCTTTTCGGGCTCGGCAGCCCTGCAACAGGCCCTTATGTACCGAATACATGGCCTTATAATCCTGATGTAAAAGAGTATGAATATAATCCTGAAAAGGCAAGGCAACTCTTGAAAGAAGCCGGATGGGCAGATACGGACGGTGACGGTCTCATGGATAAGGATGGGAAGCCTTTCCGCTTTACGATCCTCACAAATATGGGGAACAACCTCAGGATAAACACAGCTACGATCATACAGTGGAGGCTCGCTAAGATAGGAATTGAGGTTGAAATAAGGACACTTGAATGGTCCACATTCATCAATGAATTTATAGACAAGAGGCGGTTTGAGGCTGTAATCCTCGGCTGGGGGATAAGCCCTGACCCCGATCAGTACGACATATGGCATTCATCCAAGACACGGGAAAAGGAACATAATTTTATAACTTATAAAAACTCCGAGGTGGACGAACTCGTCGAAATAGGTCGCAGGACGTTTGACATCGAGGAAAGGAAAAAGGCTTATTTCAGGATGCAGGAGATACTTGCCGAAGATGTGCCGTATATATTCCTATATGTACCCGATGCAACACCTATTGTCCATGCAAGGTTCAAGGGGATCAAGCCGTCTCCCATAGGGATAACGTATAATCTTCACAAATGGTATGTGCCTAAACGATTACAGAGGAACGGACTGGAGCCATAGATGCCGATATATTTTGCCAAACGCTTTCTTGAAATGATACCGACAATATTCGGTGTAACATTGATCTCATTTTTCATCATACATCTTGCACCTGGAAAACCTACGGATATACTTGCAGAGATGAATCCCAAGATCACGCCGGAGGCGAGGGAGAGGCTTGAAAAGATGTATAATCTCGACAAACCGATAATCGTCCAGTACGGCCTCTGGTTGAAAAGGATCGTTAAACTCGATTTCGGGGAGTCATTCTCTACCGATAGAAGACCTGTCATGCAGAAGATATGGGATAAAGAGAAACCCCTTATAGAGAGAAGGCTTTTCGTCACATTTATTATCAATCTGCTCTCGCTGATAATTATACTCATAATCGCCATTCCTGTTGGGATATCTTCTGCAACACGGCGGAATTCCATCTTTGACAGGATAACGACCGTAAGCGTATTTATAGGTTTTGCAATGCCTTCATTCTGGCTTGCACTCCTGCTCATGATGCTCTTCGGAGTGCATTTACACTGGCTGCCCATATCACAGTTGAAATCAATGCACTATGATTCGCTTTCCATGGTAGGCAAGGTCTGGGACCTCACCAAACACCTGATCCTCCCTGTTTTTGTCTCGGCCTTTAACGGTCTCGCCTATGATTCTCGGTTTATGAGGAGCAGCATGCTCGAGATTATAAGACAGGATTTCGTTACCGTAGCAAGGGCAAAGGGACTGCCTGAGAGAGAGGTCATATACAGGCACGCATTCATGAACGCACTTCTACCGATCATAACATTAATCGGTCTCAGTATCGGAGGGCTGATAGGCGGAAGCGTGATCTTCGAGAATATATTCGGGATCCCGGGGATGGGACAATTGTTTTATATGAGCGTTATGACAAGGGACTATCCCATGGTGATGTGCATCCTGACCATAGGGGCATTTCTCACCTTACTTGGAAACATGCTTGCAGATATAGGTTACATGTTCGCAGACCCGAGGATAAGGGCAGGGTAGGTATGTACATTTATGATATAATGTGAACATGGAGGTGATCGGTTATGAGTACTGCGATAAGGGATAAACATTTAAAACTTGATCAAAAAAAGATTGATATGGCAAGGAAAATCCTTGGAGCAAAAACAGAGACAGAGACAATAGAAAAGGCGATGGAGGTTCTAATACAGAACGACAGGGCATTGACTGTAAAAAGACAGGTTGTCGAGAGAATTCTCAGCAGGAGAAAAAGGCTCAAGATGCAAGGTGACGCTGCGGAACCGGTTAGGATAGGCAGAGAGGAGAGGGAAAAGGCTTTATGGAGCCGCGTAAAATAGCTATAGATGCCTCTGTTGCGATCAAATGGTATTTGACGGACGAATCGAACTCAGAGATCGCCGAGGCCATGCTCATGGATTACAAGGAGGCTCGGATACGATTTATTGTGCCGAGACTTTTTCATTATGAAATGATGAACTCTATTCATATTGCCGTTAGAACCAAGCGAATAGCCGAAGGAGATGCTAAAGAAATACTTGCCGATCTTTTCCTTATCGAGACGACTATCGTTGATTCCGACGAATTAATAAAAGCTGCATACTTAAACGCAAGGAAATACAATATTTCAGGATATGATGCATTATATCTTTCGGTTGCAAACAAGACCTCTGTCATGCTTTATACTGCCGACAGGAAATTTTATGAGGCAATAAAGGGTAAAGAACGATTCGTTAAATGGGTTGAAGACTACGGAAAATGACCCAGAAACGGCGTATATGGAATATAGGCAATTTAAAACATGACTAAAAAAGAACTTGAAGATTATCTATGGGGAGCGGCGAACATTCTGAGGGGAATGATTGATGCTGCTGACTTTAAGCAATATATTTTCCCTTTATTGTTTTTCAAACGCATCAGCGATGTATGGGACGAAGAATTTCAAACTGCCTCTGAAGAATCCGGCGGTGATATAACCTATGCGGAATTCAGGGAGAATCACTGGTTTGACATTCCGAAAGGTTGTCACTGGGACAACATCAGAGACAAGGCCGTTGATGTCGGCAAGCACTTGCAAAACGCTTTGCGAAAAATTGAAAATGCAAACTTTGAGCAATTGCATGACATCTTCGGTGATGCACAATGGACGAACAAGAAACGCCTGAGTGACGAAAAACTAATTGACCTCATTGAGCATTTCAACAAGATGGATTTGAGTTTGAAAAATGTGCCGCACGATATTATGGGTGAGGGCTATGAATACCTCATCAAAAAATTTGCCGACGACAGCGGACATACGGCAGCCGAGTTTTATACCAACCGCACTGTAGTAAAGCTCATGACTATGATTACCGATCCTCAGCCGGGTGAAAGCGTATATGACCCAACCTGCGGGAGTGGCGGTATATTATTGAATAGTGCCTTACATTTGAAAGAGCAGAAGAAAGAATACCGAGCCTTATAGTGTAAAGCGGTGGAATCAAAACAAATTTATGAGCGACCCCTTCGGCAGGAATATTTGGGGCACGCCGCCGCAGGGTTGTGCCGATTACGCCTTTCAGCAGCATATCATTAAGAGCCTGAAGCCCGATACCGGAAGATGTGTGGTGCTGTGGCCACACGGCGTTTTGTTTCGTGATGCGGAAAGCGGAATTCGCAAGAGGATGATTGAGGAAGATAAAGTTGATGCTGTAATCGGTTTGGGCAAGAATCTTTTCTACAACAGCAGCATGGAAAGTTGTCTGCTTGTCTGCCGGATGAGGAAACCGAAAGAACGCAAGGGGAAAATAATTTTTATCAATGCCGTAAATGAAGTGCGGCTTGAAAGAAGCAATGCGTGGCTGGAGCAAAGTAACATTAAGCGAATTATTTCATATTATCGTTCATTTAAGGAAGAAGACGGATTTTCAAGAGTTGCACCGACAAAAGAGGTTCTTGAAAATGCTGGTAATCTTAGCATCCCTCTTTATGTCAAAATCAAAAATGAATCTCAGCAGGAATCAATGAAAGCAATATTAAAAGAGCTCAAAAAGTCTCACCAATCTATAAATGATTCTATGGAAGAATTATTCAATAAACTCCGAGAAGTAGGAATTGAAAGATGAATAACACAGTTTCGGCAAATATGGATATGATGAAGAGAAAATCTTCATGGCAGACTGTGCGGATAAGTGATGTTTGTGAAATTGACCCTTCCAAAAGGGAATTAAATGGAATTGATAAAAGAACGGAGATTTCGTTTGGAACGATGGCTGATTTGCCAGAGCACAAGCGTTATTTTTCGCCTATTGAGACGAAGAAAATAAGTGAAGTTACAAGGAGCGGTTACAGTTATTTCAGGGAAAATGATGTGCTGCTTGCTAAGATGACACCATGCTTTGAAAACGGTAAAAGCGGCATTGCATTAAATCTTAAAAACGGTATTGGGTTTGGTTCAACCGAATTTTATGTTTTAAGAAGTAACGGGAAAGTTGTTGCTGATTGGATATACTTTATTATTTCAAGCGACAAATTCTTAGAAGAAGGGAAGCATAGTTTGATTGGAACTACAGGAAGAAGGAGACTGATAAAGCGTTATATTGAATCTTTTGAAATCCCCCTTCCCCCTCTCTCCGAACAAGTCCAAATAGCCTCACTTTTCCAAAGTATAGAAACTGCCATTGAACAAGCCGAACAGCAGGGAAAGAATTTATTGAACCTGAAAAATCAATTGCTCAGAAAATTGTTCGAGGAAAAACAATACGGCAATCTTTTCTCAGCAAAGGATTTTGAGAAAATAAAATTTGAACAAATCGCTTTCAATATTTCCGAAAGAGTGGAGCCGAAAGAAACGAATTTAAAAATCTATGTCGGCTTGGAACATTTAGACGCTGACAACCTGAAAATTGAAAGAACCGGATCGCCCAATGACGTTATCGGCATAAAGCTGAAAATTTATAAGGACGATATTATATTCGGAAAACGGCGGGCATACCAACACAAAATTGCAGTTTCTCACTTTAACGGAATTGCTTCAGCACATAGTATGATTTTGAGGGCAAATGAAAAACTTGTTGAAAAAGATTTTCTGCCCTACTTTATGCAGTCAAATGCTTTCATGAGCAGAGCAGTGCAAATTTCGGAAGGTTCGCTTTCTCCAACTATCAAATGGAAAATACTTGCAGCACAGGAATTTGTTTTACCCAAAAAGGAAAAGCAAGACCAGTTGATTGATGTGTTTAAAAAATTTGACAATACAAGAGAAGAAATCAAATCCCAGATTCAAACTTTAAAAACTCTGAAGCAGAAATTACTGAATGAGATATTGGGATAGGAATGAGTGAAATAGTCATATATCAGGCGGCAGACAAGCACATTGAACTTCAGGTTCAATTGGAGAAGGACACTGTTTGGCTGACACAAAAGCAGATGGCAATGTTATTTGATTGCAGCACAGACAATATTTCGCTGCACCTGAAAAATATTTTTAAAACCAGAGAATTAGACGACAAAACAGTTGCCGAGGAATTCTCGGTAACTGCGTCTGATGGGAAGAAATACAAAACAAAGCACTATAATCTGGATGCAATCATTTCTATTGGCTATAGAATTAATTCTCAAAGGGCAACTCAATTTCGCCAATGGGCTACGCAACGACTGAAAGATTATTTGGTAAAGGGCCATGCTATTAATCAAAAGCGGTTAGAGCAGCTACAGCAAACCATTCAACTTATCACTAAAGGCGGCAGCGTTGAGAATCTGCAATTGCAGGAAGCCAAAGGCCTTCTGGACATCATCACAAACTACACCCAAAGTTTTGTGCTGCTCAACCGGTTTGACAGCAACAACCTGCCGCTTGAGCATCTGAATACCCATATCACTTATGAAATCAGGCATGACGAAGCTGTATCCGCCATTACGGAGTTGAAAAAACAAATGATCAAAAAGAAAGAAGCTTCTTCGCTGTTTGGCAATCAGAAAGATCAAAGTCTCGAAGGCATCTTAAAAAGTGTTATTCAAACCTTTGACGGGCAATATCTGTATCCCAGCATTGAAGAACAGGCGGCGCACTTGTTGTATTTTGTAATCAAAAACCATCCTTTTACCGACGGCAACAAGCGCATCGGGGCTTTCTTGTTCGTGTGGTTTCTGGATAAAAACAGACACCGTTTTAAGAAGTCCGGCGAAGTAAAAATTAATGATAACGCCCTGGTAGCCTTGGCATTGCTGGTGGCGCAAAGCAACCCTGCGGATAAAGAGCTTATGATAAGACTAATTATCAATTTGGTGAGATCATAAGCATGACTTTCAACGAGCTTAACAGTGTAGAACATTTCATCATTCACCGTCTCACAGGCGTGAACCTGAACACACCCCTAAAGCCACTCTCAAGAGGGGACTCGTTTTTGGTGGCTGAAGATGTTGTTGAATATGGCGGAGGCGTTAAATGGAAATATGTTCAGAGTGAATTGCTTCAGCGGGATATTGAAGATGTTTTGCTGGAAAAGGAATTGACGGATGCACTTTGTCGCCTGAATCCTGAAATTGCAGCACAACCAGATAGAGCCGAAGAAGTAATTCATAAACTCCGGGCAATGCTGATTACGGTAAACAACGTTGGTTTAGTTCGTGCCAATGAGGAATTTGCAAAATGGCTCAGAGGTGAAATGACATTGCCTTTTGGGAAAGGAGAGCATCACGTCCCCATCCGTCTCATTGACTTTGAAAATCTGAGAAACAACACATACAGCCTCACCAACCAATTACCTGTTCGGGCAAGAGAGACAAAAATTCCTGACATAGTATGTTTTGTAAACGGAATCCCTTTGGTAGTCGGAGAAGCAAAAACGCCTGTTCGTCCGGCGGTGAGCTGGTTAGATGGTGCACATGATATTCATGTTATCTACGAGAACTCTATTCCGCAATTTTTTGTGCCGAATGTATTCTCTTTTACAACGGAAGGAAAAGAGCTTTTTATAGGAGCAGTGCGCACGTCTTTGGAATGTTGGACGCCGTGGAGATTGGAAGATAACAAAGACGAACTGGAACATTTAGCGGGGTTGCAGGACGTTTCAAAGCAATTAACGCATTTGTTAAGCCCTTCGACCTTGCTGGATATTTTGCAGTATTACACCGTTTACGCAACCAATAATCAAAGGAAAAAAATAAAAGTAGTTTGCCGCTACCAGCAATATGAAGCTTCAAACGCTATTGTGCAGCGAGTTAATGAAGGAAAAATAAAGAAAGGTTTGATCTGGCATTTTCAAGGTTCGGGGAAATCCTTACTGATGCTGTTTGCTGCACAAAAACTTAGAAGGCAGGAGGAGTTAGGCAATCCCACTGTATTGATTGTTGTGGACAGGATTGATTTGGATACCCAGATAACGGCAACTTTTAATTCAGCAGAAGTGCCGAACATGATTACCACCGACAGCATTAAGGAACTTCACGACCTTTTGGAAAAAGACACCCGCAAAATTATTATTACAATGATCCATAAGTTTAAGGATGCTTATCCTGATATGAACAAACGGGACAACATCATTGTAATGGTGGACGAAGCCCATAGAACGCAGGAAGGTGATTTAGGAAGGAAAATGAGAGTGGCATTGCCTAATGCCTTTCTTTTCGGGCTTACCGGAACACCCATCAACAAGGCCGATAAAAATACTTTTTGGGCTTTTGGTTCAGAACAGGACGCAGCAGGCTACATGAGCCGCTATACTTTTCAGGAAAGCATCAGAGATAATGCAACACTGCCATTGCATTTTGAGCCACGGCTGCCGAACTATCATATACGAAAAGAAGATTTGGACGTTGCGTTCAAAGAACTCACCAATGATTTGAGCGAAGAAGATAGAGACACCCTGAGCCAGCGGGCAACCACTATGAATTTGTTTTTGAAATCACCGGAACGGGTAAGAGCTATTGTCAAAGACATTGTCGAACATTTTAGCGAGCATGTGGAACCTGAAGGATTGAAGGCAATAATTGCTACGCCTGACCGTTATGCCTGCATTCAATACAAAGAAGAATTAGATAACTTACTTCCTACAGAAACAAGCGAAGTAGTAATCAGCATCTCCGCCAATGATTCTCTTGAGTTCAAGCAGCGTTGGGGGATGGATAAAGATAAGCAGGAAAAAGTTGTTGAAAAGTTTAACGACCCCGATTCTTCTTTGAAATTCTTGATTGTAACCGCGAAGCTTCTCACAGGATTTGACTCGCCGATTTTACAGACGATGTATTTGGATAAATCGTTAAAAGATCACACGCTGTTGCAGGCTATTTGCAGAACGAATCGGCTTTTTCCTAATAAAACTTTCGGAAGAATAGTAGACTACTTTGGTGTGTTTGACGATACGGCAAGGGCGTTGGCATTTGATGAAGAAACAGTAAAAACCGTTATTACAAATTTGCAGGAGTTGAGAGATAAGCTGCCGGAGGCAATTCAAAAATGCTTGGCTCATTTCTTCAACATTGACAGAAGCGGCGCTGGTTTTGAAGGATTACAGGCCGCACAGGATTGCATCAACACCAATGAAAAACGTGATGAATTTGCAAAAGATTTCAGCATATTGTCGAAGCTTTGGGAAGCACTTTCCCCTGACGCTGTACTGAATCAATACCAGAAAGATTATAAATGGCTTTCGCAGGTTTATACCTCGGTAAAACCAACCTCAAGCGATTACGGTAGATTGTTATGGCACGCTCTGGGTGCGCAAACTACAAAACTTATACATGACCACATTGTGGTTTCCGGCATCGTCACTGACATGGAAGAAATGATTCTAAATGCTGAGGTGATTGATGACTTGATGAATAAGAAAGACCCGAAGCAGGCGCAGAAGCTTATGAAAATATTAGTCAGTCGTTTGGCAAAACATAAGGGAATTCTGGTTTTTAAAGAATTGAGCGAACGGCTTGAGGCGTTAATGGAAAAAGCGGAGAAAGGTCTGATTAACTCCATTGAATTCATCAAAGAACTCTGCCAGATCGCAAAAGAGACATTGCAGGCTGAAAAAGAAACCGAAACAAAAGAAGACCGGAAAACTGCTAAAGCAGCCTTAACAGAATTGTTTTTTGAAATGAAAACCGACAAAACGCCTGCGATTGTAGAACGAATCGTAAATGACATTGATGAAATAGTGCGTATCGTTCGCTTTGACGGATGGCAGCATACTTCTACCGGTGAAAAGGAAGTGAAAAGAGAATTGAGAAGGATCCTTTGGGTGAAATATGTAGTCAAAGATGAAGAACTTTTCAATAAGGCGTATGAATACATTAAGGAGTATTATTAATGTCATGGGGGTCTTGTGCCTACGTTTCTCTCACACCAGGAGGCGGAAAGGCGGATCGAAAAGATTATTGCGGAAGTGTGGAAAAGGAATATAAAAATTATGGATAACCATACACTCACTTATTTAGTCTGGAGGCGTTTGAGAAGAAACAGGCTTGCTATGGCGGGAGGGGTTGTAGTGGTACTTCTTTTCCTGATCGCCCTACTTGCACCTTTAATCTCCCCCTACAATCCGAATGACATTGACAGAAAACACATCCTCGAACCGCCGGGTCTCAAACATCCTCTCGGCACCGATGATCTCGGAAGGGACGTCCTGAGCAGGATGATATGGGGTGGAAGGATCTCGCTTGCAGTCGGTTTTATGGCGGTGGGCATATCATCGGTCATCGGAATGTTTCTCGGTTCGATCTCCGGTTATTACGGCGGCTGGTTAGACAGGGTAATCATGAGATTTATAGATATAATGCTTTCCATACCCACGTTCTTTCTTATCCTTGCGGTAATAGCATTTATCGGGCCGGGCATATGGAACATTATGGCAGTCATAGGACTTACGTCATGGATGGGTGTATCGCGTCTCGTACGCGCGGAATTCCTGTCGCTGAAGGAGCGTGAGTTCGTACTTGCTGCAAAGGCTGTCGGCGCCGGCGACAGGCGGATTATCTTTAATCACATAATGATAAACAGTATGGCTCCTGTGATCGTATCGGCCGTACTAGGCGTTGCGGGCGCCGTTATCCTGGAGTCGGCACTGAGTTTTCTCGGCATAGGTATTCTGCCTCCGACGGCAAGCTGGGGAAATATTCTTACACTCGGTAAGGACAACATCGAAATTGCATGGTGGCTCTCTGTTTTCCCGGGTCTTGCGATCCTCGTAACCGTTATGGGGTATAACCTTCTCGGAGAGGGTCTGAGGGATGCACTTGACCCAAGGCTGTGGGATGTGGAAATATAGATAACCATGATAATTAAAGGCAAGAGCTGGAAATTCGGAAACGATGTTGATACGGATGCTATTATTCCTGCAAGGTATTTGAACACATCGGATCCTAAAGAACTCGCAAGGCATGTGATGGAGGACGCGGATAAAGATTTTTCGTCGAAGGTTAAGTCCGGTGATATAATTATTGCAGGGAAAAACTTCGGCTGCGGTTCATCGAGAGAGCATGCTCCCATAGCGATAAAGGCGGCGGGCATTCAGGCTGTTATTGCAAAAAGCTTTGCTCGGATATTTTATAGAAACTCCTTCAATATCGGCCTTCCCATCTTTGAATCCGAAGAGGCGTCGGAAAAGATAAAAGAGGGAGATGAGATAGAGATAGACGCAGATAACGGGATCATAAAAAACCTTTCAAGGGGAGAGACGTACAATGCAAATCCGATACCGCCTTTCATGCAGGAACTTATTGCCGCAGGCGGGCTTGTTGAGTGGACGAAGCGGAAGTTAAGCAGAAAAAATGGTCAGCCCTCATAAATGCATTTTCCGGGATAAGGATTATAAAAGTTTCAACCGGTTTATAAAATACAAGAGAAAAGAAATATCAGGAGGAATCGATGAGGAAAATTTTTTGGTTGGTAGTGGTTATCGTCATATTGACTTCGACAGCAGCATGGGCAGCAGAAGCAGTGAAAATAGGATTCATTGATCTTCAGAGTGCGCTTTTAGAATCGGATGCCGGCAAAAAAGCAAAGGCCGACCTTGCGGCTCTTGAGAAATCGAAAAAGGCAGTAATAGACGAAAAGGTCAAATCTATCAAGAATCTCGAAGAAGAGATCAGCAAACAGTCGTCTGTCCTCTCTGCCGAAGCGAAAAAGGTAAAAGAAGATGAGTTGGAGAGGGAACAAAGGGATTTTCAGAGGCAAGTTCAGGATGCCAGGGCAGAGCTGCAGAAGAAGGAAAACGAACTTACGGAAGCGATTCTTAAAGATATGAG
>JACQXD010000092.1 GCA_016208875.1 Nitrospirota bacterium | reverse complement strand
CTTAAAGGTATGACATTCCTTGACATAGGATGCGGGAGCGGCCTGTTTTCGCTGGCTGCATATAGAATGGGCGCTAAGAGGATTACAAGTTTTGATCTCGATCCGTTTTCAGTGAGATGCTGCGAATATCTAAAAGAAAAGGAAGGTAATCCTGAAAACTGGATTATATCTACGGGTTCGGTATTGGACGTATCATTTCTGAATATGTTTGAAAAGGCCGACATCGTTTATTCTTGGGGAGTTCTTCATCATACCGGTATCATGTGGCAGGCTATAAGAAATGCCTCAAATCTGGTAAAACCCGATGGTCTCTTTTTTATCGGGATATACAATAAAAAAGAAGGGTTTTTTGGTTCGAGGACTTGGCTTAGATTAAAGAAGTTATATAATGGTGTCCCGTTGGCAGGCAAGAGACTAATCGAATTCGGGTTTACCGCGCTAATTATTCTAAGTATGCTTCTGCGATTAAAAAATCCCATATCGGAAATAAAAAACTATAAAAAAAAGAGAGGCATGAGTTTTTGGATAGACATAAGGGACTCTCTTGGAGGATACCCTTACGAATTTGCTTATCCTGAGGAAGTTATCAAATTTTGCGAGGATGAATTGAGCTTTAAAATCGAAGAACTCAAGACGGTGAACAATCTCGGCGTTAATGAATTTTTGTTTCGAAAATCTTCATCAAACTACACTAATCCCATTATGTTTTTGTAGATTGTTGCAGTTTTTGTGAGATTTAATAAGTAATACACCCTGCAGGCCATGACGCAGGGTATTCGCTGTAAATAACCTTGATTTCATTGACTACATTTAATATAATTAAGTCAATGAAATGACTTAATTATATTAAATGTATATACCTCAAAAACAATTAGAAAATTTAACGAAAATACTTCAGCCAAATAAGGTGATTGTTGTTTATGGTCCGAGGCGCTGCGGCAAGACAACATTGTTGGGCGAATTTTTGAAAGGCATTGATTCGAGATATTTGTTTGTGAGTGGCGAGGACATCGCTGTCCAGAACTATCTAAGCAGTCAATCTATTGATAAATTAAGATCTTTTGTCGGGAATAACCGGATTTTGGTGATTGATGAGGCGCAAAAGATCAGTAGTATCGGATTGAATCTTAAATTGATAGTAGATCATATAAAAAATATAAAGGTTATTGCTACAGGTTCATCGTCCTTTGATCTCGCACAGAATATTGGAGAGCCTTTAACAGGAAGAAAGTATACTCTGAGGCTTTTTCCGATCGCTCAACTTGAATTGCAACAGATTGAAAACAGATCGCAGACAGCAGCGAATCTTGAAAACAGGCTCATATACGGTTATTATCCTGAAATAGTATTAACTCAGGACAACAGCCAAAAAGAGAGGTATCTGAAAGAGATAATAAGTTCCTATTTATATAAGGATGTCCTGGAACTGGAAGGGCTAAGGCATTCCGGCAAGATTATTAAATTACTCCAATTGATAGCTTTTCAGATCGGCAGGGAAGTTTCTTACAGCGAGTTGGGGACACAACTTGGAATAAGCAAAAATACGGTAGAGCGGTATCTGGACTTGCTCGAAAAGACCTTTGTCGTATGCCGTCTTAATGGTTTCAGCCGCAACCTGCGTAAAGAGATCAGTAAGAGCTCACGATACTTTTTTATTGATAACGGTATCCGTAATGCCCTGCTCAACAACTTCAACCCTCTGGAATTAAGAGACGACACCGGCCTGCTATGGGAGAATTATCTGATAATGGAACGGCTTAAGAAGCAGGAATATCTTTCCATCACAGCCAACAATTACTTTTGGCGGACTTATGACCGCAAGGAAATTGACCTTGTTGAGGAAAGGGGCGGACATATCTCCGGCTATGAAATGAAATGGACAAAAAGAAAAGAAAACCCTCCGAAGGGATGGCTTGAAACGTATTCGAATGCATCTTATCAGGTAATCGGCAGAGATAATTATCTTGAATTTATTACTTGAGATGTTGTTGCCGATATTCAAGGAAAGAGATTGCAGAAGATGTAGATATTAGAGGAGCGATGGAGAGATACCTGTATCTTGTAATCCAATCAACTATAGATCAATGAATATCATTGGCATCTCCTGTTTCTACCACGACAGCGCTGCTGCTCTAATTCGCAACGGTGAGGTGATTGCGGCTGCTCAGGAAGAGCGATTCACACGCAAAAAACACGATCCGGATTTTCCTAAACATGCAATAGAATATTGTTTGAAGGAAGGCAACATTGCAATTAAAGAAGTAGACTATGTTGCCTTTTATGATAAGCCGTTCATTAAGTTCGAACGCATTGTAGAGACCTATCTTGCATATGCACCGAGAGGGTTGAGATCGTTTCTTATGGCGGTTCCTCTATGGCTTAAAGATAAGCTGTGGATGTCGAAATTGATCAGGGATGAGTTGGGTGGCTATGAAGGAGATATTATTTTTCCCGAACATCACGAGTCTCATGCTGCATCGGCCTTTTATCCTTCTCCGTTTGAGGAGGCAGCTTTTTTGACTATAGACGGCGTCGGTGAATGGACTACAACAAGTTTCGGGATCGGTAGAGGTAATAATATTGAAATGCAATACGAATTGCAGTTTCCCCACTCTCTCGGCTTACTTTATTCCGCATTTACATACTACACAGGATTTAAAGTTAATTCCGGCGAATATAAGGTTATGGGGCTTGCTCCTTACGGTGAGCCAAAATATGCAAATTTGATATATGAACATCTCGTGGATATCAGGGAAGACGGTTCGTTTAAGCTTAATATGAAATATTTTAATTATTGTGCAGGGCTTACGATGACAAATGAGAAATTTCATCTTCTATTCGGCGGTTCTCCGCGTAAACCCGAAACATTAATCACACAAAGAGATATGGATATTGCAGCATCGCTTCAGGAGGTTACGGAGGAGGTGATGTTACGTATGGCAAGGCATGTTAGAAAAGTAACAGGGCAGAAGTATCTGTGTCTTGCCGGAGGTGTCGCTCTTAATTGTGTTGCAAACGGAAAGATACTTCGCGAAAATATCTTTGATGATTTGTGGATCCAGCCGGCAGCAGGAGATGCGGGTGGTGCGCTGGGCGCTGCATTATTTACATGGCATCAATATCTGGGGAATAAAAGAAATACCGGTAATCGGGATAGACAGAAAGGTCCATATTTAGGCCCTGCCTATTCAAGTGAGTGTATCGAAGATTTTTTAGTTAAAAAAGAAATCCCTTTCAACAAATATGAATTGGCTGAACTTCCGGAAGTTGTGGCAGACTTGTTAATGAAGGGGAAGGTTATCGGCTGGTTTTACGGCAGGATGGAATTCGGGCCGCGTGCCGTCGGCTCAAGAAGCATTATTGGTGATGCGAGATCTCCTGAGATGCAATCAAAAATGAATCTCAAGATTAAATTCAGAGAATCATTCCGTCCGTTTGCACCCTCTGTGTTGAGTGAGAAGGTATCGGAGTGGTTTGAGATAGACCGGGAAAGCCCGTATATGCTTTTAACGGCGGATGTAAAAAGAGAGAAACAGCTTCCTATGAGCGGCAAGGAGGAAAAATTATGGGGGATCGATAAACTGAAAGTGGTAAGAAGCGAGATTCCGGCGGTAACACATGTTGATTATTCGGCACGCATTCAGACGGTGAATAAAGAAGATAATCCTATGTATTACGAAATAATAAATAAATTTTATAATTAATACACCCTGCGGTCTCTGCCGCAGGTCATTATAAAAAGACCCACAGGGTAAACGCCCTGTGGTGTCGCAATGACTTTATTTACTGATTGTTTTTACATCGGGTTCGGCTGTTGCACCATTTATTTATACATTGTTTTGATAAAAAGAATTCATAACCCCTCCTAATCTCCCCTTATCTTAAGGGGAGGGATTTAGCCTTTCTCTTAGGTTAAGAGGGGAAGGGGGGAATTACTCAAAAAACTTAATCCATGTGTGGCATCTGCGGAAAAATAAATTTTAATAGCGAACCTATTGACCATTCCCTCCTGAAAAGAATGACGTCCTGCCTTTCTCATCGCGGGCCTGATGATGAGGGGATGTACATAAGCAATCAGCATTCAGCTATCAGCGGTCAGCACGGGCAAAGCCCGTCTGTTGGATTGGGACATAGACGGCTCTCTATCATTGATTTATCTCCACTGGCACATCAGCCGATGTCAAATGAAGACGGTAGTATATGGATTGTGTATAACGGTGAGATTTATAACTTTCGGGAACTCCGTGAAGACCTCATAAGAAGAGGGCATGCCTTTCGTTCAAGGAGCGATACCGAAACAATAATACATTTATATGAGGAATACGGTATTGAATGTCTGAAGCATCTCAGAGGGATGTTTGCATTTGCGATCTGGGATGAAAGAGATAGATCCCTTTTTTTGGCAAGGGATAGGATAGGGAAAAAACCACTTTATTACCGGCACTCAGAGGACACGTTTGTTTTTGCCTCGGAGATAAAGGCGATTCTTCAGGATGAGAATTTTTCGAGGGAACCGAATTATACTGCAATCCATCACTATCTCGCAATCCATCACTATCTCACTTATCAGTATGTGCCTTCTCCATGGACAGCTTTTGAAGGGATAGAAAAGCTCCCGCCTGCACATTATCTCCTATTAAAAAATGGGAAGGTTGAAGTCAATAGATACTGGAAACTCTCTTATTTGCCCAAACATGAGTTGAGTGAAAACGATATAAAAAGAGAGATAGCAGCGAGATTAAAGGAGGCCGTAAGGATAAGACTCATCAGTGATGTACCGCTCGGTGCATTTTTGAGTGGAGGTATTGATTCAAGCTCGATTGTAGCGATGATGTCGGGAATGATGGAGAAACCGGTTAAGACCTTTTCTATAGGTTTTAAGGAAGACGCATATAATGAATTGAAATATGCAAAGTTAGTTGCCGAGAGATTCAAAACAGATCATACTGAATTTATTGTCGAACCGAAGGCCGTTGATATTATAGAAAAGCTTGTCTGGCATTATAATGAGCCTTTTGCGGACTCATCCGCAATCCCAACATATTATGTCTCTAAGCTTGCAAGAGAACATGTCACTGTTATCCTGAATGGTGATGGTGGAGATGAGAGCTTTGCAGGTTACGGTAGATACAGGGCAAATGAATTTTCAAGAATGATACAGAAATTTTTTCCTCCGTCAATTGCAGAGGCACTGCTGCCTTTAGTTATGTTGATGCCCCATGGTAATGACCCGAAAAATTTTTCATGGAGGTTGAAACGATTTCTTCAGGAATATATCAAATCACCGGAATTGAGGAACGGCCACTGGCTCTGTCATTTCACGAACGAGATGAAAAACGATATATATACCGATGAATTTTCAGAAAAGGTGATTGGCTTAGATTCTTTTGATCTCCTTTTTGAAAAATATAGAGAGGCAGATGCGGATAATTTTCTCGATAAGACCCTTTATGCAGATGTGATGATGTATCTGCCTGACGATCTGCTGGTAAAAGTAGATGTTGCCTCGATGGCAAATTCCCTTGAGGCGAGGTCTCCGTTTCTCGACCATGAATTTATGGAATTTGCTGCAGGGATTCCGGCAGATTTGAAACTCAAAGGGTTGACGACAAAATATATCCTTAAAGAAGCATTTAGGGGAATATTACCCGATGAAGTGCTTTTTAGGGAGAAGATGGGGTTCGGCGTTCCTATTGACCATTGGTTTAGAGATGAACTGAAAGAAATGGCTTATGATACAATACTGAGCGATACGGCAATGCAGAGAGGATATTTTAGGAAGAATGCATTAAAGAAAATTCTTGATGAACATGCATCTGGAAACTGGAACTGGCAGAATCATATCTGGAATCTCATTATGCTTGAACTCTGGCACAGGATGTTTATAGACGGCTATGTATAAAACAGTTTTAATTACCGGCGGGTCGGGTTTTGTAGGCTCTAACCTCGCAATTTATTTTAAAAGGGATAATCCTTCCTGCCGGGTGATCGCTTTGGATAATCTAAAGAGGCGAGGGTCTGAACTTAATCTGCCCCGTCTGAGTGCCGCAGGAGCGGAATTTATTCATGGAGATATAAGAAATAAAGAAGATATCGAGGCTGTCGGGAGATTCGATCTAATGATAGAGTGTTCGGCTGAACCTTCTGTTCTTGCAGGGTATAACGATTCCCCCGAATATTTAATTAATACCAATCTGGTTGGAACTGTAAATTGTTTCGAAGCAGCAAGAAAATGTAGGGCGGATGTAATATTTTTATCGTCAAGCCGGGTTTATCCGATAAAGGAGATAAATGCGATTAATTTTATTGACCTTGAGACAAGATTCGATTTGGATTCTGTGCAAGATATAAAAGGGGTTTCATCTGAAGGTATCTCAGAGGGATTTCCTATGGGATCAGTTCGCTCACTTTATGGGGCGACAAAACTTGCATCCGAACTCCTGCTTAATGAGTATATCCAGATGTACGGAATCCGTGGGGTAATAAACCGTTGCGGGGTTTTAACGGGACCATGGCAGATGGGGAAGGTGGATCAGGGTTTTGTCGTCCTATGGATAGCAAGGCATATTTACAAAGGGAAGCTGTCTTATTTTGGTTTTGGAGGCAATGGAAAGCAGGTGAGGGATATTCTCCATGTCTCTGATCTTTATGATCTGTTGGTCAGGCAGATTAAGGATATGAATATTCATAACGGGCAGACATATAACGTCGGTGGGGCTAGAGAGAACAGCATTTCGCTCTGCGAATTGACAGAGTATTGCGAGAAACTGACAGGCAATAAGATAGGAATCGAATCTGTTATCGAAGACAGGATTGCGGATATCCCATACTATATTAGCGACTGCTCAAAAGTCAGAGAAGCAACGGGTTGGAAACCAAGAATTTCCACAAGCGAAATTATTCGTGAAATTGCAGACTGGATAAATAAAAATAAAGAGATATTGAGGCCGATATTATTGTAACCAAAAAGATCAGACATCGCTCAAAAATTTCTTTAACTCGATAATTTTTTTTGAATTTTCTTGAATTGTTTTATGGATAAAAATATTTGCAATAACATCAATTCGAGGTACACTAATGTATCGTTCGCCGCGGCGAATCTCGACATCTGCTCTTTTCTAAAAGCATTTTTAATGATTAGGAGGGTTTTTAAGAAATGCCGATAGCTTTGATCACAGGTTCAGCGGGTCTCGTTGGCTCGGAAAGCGTTCGTTTTTTTGCGAATAAGGGTTTTCAAATCGTCGGGATAGACAATGATATGCGAAAATTCTTTTTTGGGCCCGAGGCCTCTACGGCATGGAATCTTGAAAGGATAAAAGAGGAAATCACGGGTTATACCCATTATGATCTGGATATCCGGGATAGAACCGGCATGGAAAGGGTATTCAAGGAATTCAACAAAGATGTAAAATTAATTATCCACACAGCAGCCCAGCCGTCTCATGATTGGGCTGCGAAAGACCCGTTTTCCGATTTTACGGTAAATGCAGACGGAACATTGGTATTATTGGAGATGACGCGTAATTACTGTCCGGAGGCTGTGTTCATCTTCACATCTACCAATAAGGTCTACGGCGACACTCCGAACAATCTTCCTCTGGCAGAACTGGATACAAGGTGGGAAATTGACATATACCACAAATACTATGAATTTGGCATTGATGAGACGATGAGCATAGATCAGTCAAAGCATAGTATTTTCGGAGCATCAAAGGTGGCTGCTGATGTACTGGTGCAGGAGTATGGAAAATACTTTGGCATGAAGACAGCCTGTTTTAGGGGAGGATGCCTGACAGGCCCTAATCATTCGGGAACTCAGCTTCATGGATTCCTGGCATATTTGATGAGATGTGCAGTGACGGGCGATAATTATACGGTGTTTGGCTATAAGGGGAAACAGGTGCGGGATAACATTCACAGCTTTGACCTTGTAAATATGTTTTGGCATTTTTATAAAAATCCGAAGATTGGTGAGGTCTATAATGCCGGTGGAGGCAGACACTCTAACTGTTCCATGATAGAGGCGATAAATATGTGCGAAGAGATTATGGGCAAAAGAATGAACTGGTCGTACTCCGAGACAAGCCGTAGCGGAGATCATATATGGTGGATCAGCGATATAAGGAAATTTAGGGAGCATTATCCGGAATGGAGTTATACCTATGGAATCCGTGATATTCTGTTCGAGATTTATGAAGGGTTGACGGCAAGGATATGATAAGATTACTAATGAGAACGAAAGAAAAGCGAGGTCATACACACCCCTTAATCCCCTCTTTTTAGAGGGGAAACCTTAGAACTCCTCAAGGAACTCGGTCGAGACATCCCCACACTTAATTATATTAATAAGACACCTCCTACAGGTTGTGGATTGACTGTTCGCTGCGGATTAGATAATTTTAAGGGAGATTGTGTGGCTATAATGATGGCAGACGGCTCTGATTCACCGATAGATTTAGTTGCATTTTACCGAAAGATGCAGGAAGGCGGCTACGATGCCGTCTTTGGTTCTAGATTTATCAATGGAGGTATCGTTGTCAATTATCCGGGATTGAAACTTATTCTGAATCGCCTTGCAAACATATTTATAAAATTAGTCTTTGGTCTTCGTTATAACGATGTGACGAATGCCTTTAAGCTATATAGAAGGGAAACTATAAACGGTCTTCGTCCTTTTCTTGCTCCGCATTTCAATCTTACTGTCGAGCTTCCGTTAAAGGTGATTGTTCGCAAATATTCCTATACGTGGCTTCCGAACAGATGGCAAAACCGTAAAAGCGGCGTATCTAAATTAAAGATCAAAGAGATGGGAAGCCGGTATTTGTTTATAGTCCTTTATTGTTTGATCGAGAAATATTTCAGCAGGGGAGATTACCTGGCTTCCAAACCACATGCATAGCAATTTTCTAAAAAAGGAAAATATAATAATCTTTGTCGTTATTGGTGTCGGGATTGTTCTTCGGACGGTTGACCTCGGCAGCAAGAGTTTTTGGACGGATGAATTTCTCAGCATCTGGCATGCGAGGGACATAATAAGCATAACAACCTTCTTTTCTTCCTTACAGGGCAATGCCCACCCGCCTTTGTACTTTCTTTTGTTGAAATTCTGGTCTTATGGCGGCGAAGGCGAAACTTATTTGCGATTCCTGTCGGTTATTTTCGGCATCTTGACTATCCCGATGACATATCTGTTTGGAAGACAATTTTTCGATCAAAAGACAAGTCTTATTGCTTCTTTTCTCGTGGCTATTTCTCCTTTTCATACGCTTCATGATAGGGAAGTCAGGATGTACTCGATGTTCGTTCTATTGACGATCATATCCTCTTATTTCTTTATTAGGGCATTGAGAGAAGGGAAGACAAAGCTCTGGTTCGGTTATACTGTCTTTACAATATTAAATACTTATACTCATTATCATGCCTTTTTGGTTATTTTATCTCAATGGCTTTTTTATATCGTTAACTTCAGACAATACAGGCATCTTATTAAGAACGTAATGATCTCTCAGGCTGTTGTCGCTTTTTGTTTTATATTCTGGATACCTGTGTTCCTGAACCACTTAAAAGATTTTTCTGCTCTCGGAAAAGGCGGTTCGAGATTTCCTGCACCGACAGGCGCTGTACTTAAACTTATCTATTTGATTTTTTCTTTCAGTATCGGGCAGACGGTATCACCATGGAACTATATAATTGTAATTCCCGCTGCAATAATATTTTCAATCGCTTTTATTTTTGGGATAAAAAGTATGTTCGGATATCGAGATGCCCTTCTCTTTTTCTCGATGTCTCTGCTTGTCCCTATAATAACAGGGATGTTTATTACCGATATGTTTCCGAAGTATTTTATCTTTATAGCCCCTGTTTACAGCCTTATAATCGCAAGTGGTATTGCAAACTTCCCCAACATACATACTGACAAATTAGCACAAACGAGAATTAAAATCTCCCCTAACCCCTCTTTTTCTAAGAGGGGAATTCCTCCCTTTGACAAAGGGAGGTTAGGAGGGATTTTCAGAACTGAAATCGTATTCCAAGCAATTGCTATGGTATTGGTAATTGTTATACTTGGATATGGCCTGAAAAATTACTACACAAACAAAGAATTCCATATAATGGCAAATGTCGATCCATGGAGAGAGGTCGGAAATTATTTGAAGGAAAATGTTAAGAAACATGACATGATATTTAATATCGGCGGTGTTCCGATAAACTATTATACGGGGTTTGAAATTCCTATCTTGAGAGACAATGCCTTGCAATGTATGAAAAAGGAACTCGAAGAAAAAGGAAAAGGATCTGTTAGGATATGGCTTATTGTGTCC
>JACQXD010000091.1 GCA_016208875.1 Nitrospirota bacterium | reverse complement strand
TAATGTCTTCATACTTATGACCGTATTAGTAAGCGTTCTTATAAAAGAAAAGATTAAAGGGTCTGCACAATACAGACCCCTTGTTTGCTGAAATGTTATATTTTTTCTACATTTGCAGCTTTTGGGCCGCGTTCGCCCTCTACTATATCAAACTTTACCCTCTGTCCCTCCGCAAGTGTCTTGAAGCCGTCGGTTGAGATAGATGAGTAATGAACAAATACATCGGGACCGTTATCCTGCTGGATAAAACCATAACCTTTGGTTTCGTTAAACCACTTTATCTTACCTTCGAACGGCATACTGCTTAAATCCTCCTTTTCTCATTACGAGAAGACAATTTACCTGAAAATGCAGGGTTAACTTTTATAGCATTGAAGAATAAATGTTGTCAAGAAAAATTAGTGTTGTTAGAATATCTTCATGGAAAAAGAACTGATCACGGAAGATATAAGAGAGATTTTACGGGAGGCATTTAAACAACTCGATGATGTCGTCGCTATTGAGGTTTATACAAAGATCGGTATGAATGACATGTTCAACGATATTGCCGTAGACCTTTTTAGGACTATGTCGGAGCTTACGGATAAAATCAAGGTGAGTTTTTATAAGATCGGCGATGAGAATTCAAGGAAACACAATGTTCTGAGATCACCGACAATCATTATAGCACCCGATAAATACGATATCCGTTATACGGGTGCGCCTGTCGGCGAGGAAGGACGTTCTATCGTTATGTCTATAATAATGGCGTCAACGTCTCAGACCCTTCTCGCAGATGATTCAAAAAAGAGATTGGAAAGACTTAAAGAAAAGAGACATGTCAGGGTCTTTGTCAGCCCAACGTGTCCTTACTGTCCACAGCAGGTCTTGTATGCCGTCTCCTCGGCAATTGATAAGAAGGGACTGATCTCGGCAGAGGTAATAGAGATATACGAAAATAAAGACCTTGCCGAGAAGTATGCAGCAATGTCAGTTCCAAAGACATTCGTTGGTGAAACGCTTGTAGCCTCCGGCCTTCAGCCCGAAGAATATTTTATAGAATCTCTGATAGAGGGCAGACCTGTGGAGTATGTAATGCCTGCGGGAAGGGAGGAACTGAAAGATTACGATATTGTGATCATCGGCGGCGGTCCTGCAGGGCTTACTGCTGCCCTTTACGCCGAGCGAAGCGGTTTAAAAAGCATTATCTTTGAAAAGGCAAATATAGGAGGACAGATAGCCATAACACCGGTTGTAGAGAACTATCCGGGTTTTGCAAGCATAGCCGGGAAAACACTTGTGGACATGATGGCAAAACAGACCATGGAGTATGCCCCTTTACTTCAGGGTGTCGGCGTAAATGATATAAAAAAGAAAGATGGGAGATTCGAGATAACCACGGGAAGGGGAACATACACTTCCAGAGCGATAATACTGGCAACAGGTGCAGATAGCAGGAAACTCGATGCGATAGGAGAGGAGCGACTGGCAGGAAGGGGCGTCAGCTATTGTGCCACATGCGACGGGTATCTTTTTAAAGATGGTAAGGATGTTATGGTGGTCGGCGGGGGTAACAGTGCATTGACCGATGCCCTATACCTCGACAGCCTCGGCGCACATGTTACCATAGTACACAGGAGAGAGGCTTTCAGGGCAGAGGAAAGGTTGCAGCAGAGTATTTTTCAGAGAAATATCGCTGTTATCTGGAACAGCAGGGTGAAAGAGATAACCGGCAGCAGATTAGTAGAAAGGGTTAAGATTGAGGATACAAAGACCGGCAAGATAAGAGAGGTTAAGAGCGATGCCGTATTCATAGCGATAGGCTATGAGCCTAACAATGAGATAGCAACAAAACTCGGTCTCCCCCTCGATGAAGAGGGGTATATAAAAGTTGACGATAAGATGCGAACCTCAATGTCTCTGGTCTATGCTGCCGGAGACGTAACAGGAGGGATCAAACAGATAGTTACTGCCGTTTCGCAGGGTGCTGTTGCCGCACTCACCGCATTCGAAGACATGGCTAATCCATATTGGAAGGTGAAAAAATAGTAGAATATTTTTTTGTGGAACATAATGAATCCTTCTGCTATCATAAAATTAAGAAAAATGGCGAAGCTTAATTGCTGGGAATTCAAGAAATGCGGGAGAGAACCCGGAGGAAATAAAGTTTCCGAATTGGGAGTATGCCCGGCTTCAACCAATGGAACGCTTAACGGTGTTCATGAAGGGAAGAATGCGGGAAGGGCATGCTGGGTAATTGCAGGAACAATGTGTAACGGAGAAGTGCAGGGTATCTTCGCTAAAAAGTATAATGACTGCAGGATATGCGATTTCTATCAAAAGGTGAAGGAAGAAGAAGACACGGACTTTTTGATAACCATAGACCTGATCAAGATGATCGAACATAAAGGATAGCGTTCAACTCTCTTTCAAATTCATCTATATTCTTGAAATGAATAATCTTTAGTCTCTCGGCAGACGCCCGCTTTATATTTTCGATATTGTCGTCCACAAAAACCGCCTCATCCGGGCTGATGCCCATTTCCGAACAGACATCCCTGAAGAGCGATGCGTCCCTCTTACCTTTTTTGAGATGATATGAATTAAAGATATGGTCAAAGTGATGAAAGAAAGGAGTTCTTTGATTAATCTCATCCAGCCAATTTGTCTGATCGCTGAGGATCGCAGTAATTAAACCGGCAGATATTATCTTTTCGACATGACTTATCATCGCATGTCTTAATACGAATCTCTTAAGGATTTCTTCCCTTAGTTCCCTGTCGGTTCCGATAATGCCTGTTCTTTCTCTGAGGGCTTTCCAGAAATAGGATTCATCCGACAGTCCCAACACATAGCCTGTCTGATAAATTAAATCGTCGGCAGTTCTGAAGAAAACATCCGGATCGAGTCCATTTTCCCTTGCAATTGCCTTCGTCCCCTCTTTAAACCCTTCCTCTGCCAGTACACCGCCGAAATCAAAAATAACAGCCCTTATCATATTTTTGATTTTGTGATTATTCCCTCGATTACTTCCAACCCCTTTTGAATAAACTTCTCGGCAATGACTATTGCGTCTTCGGCGTCTTCTTTTGTGTATTCCATGAAATCTTCATAATCCGCATCCTCTCTCAATGCCTTGAGTTGAGAGTATTTTTTTGCAAAATCTTGAGGAAGAATCTTAGCCTCTTTTATTAATTCCTTTGAAAGCATAATCTTTACACCCTCGTGTGTCGAAGCCTTTATATCATGGAGTATCAGAAGTGACCTCGATATAGCATGAATAGCAAAATATGCCCTCGATATTGCCCCATTGTAAAGTTCTTCCTTTAAGAGCAACCGGGCTTCTTTTAAACGTTGGTTTGCAATCTCGGAGCGGTATTTTGAAAGGCCGATTCTGTCTTCAAGGCTAAGCTGCTCTTTCATAGATAATCCTGCCTTCCCGTTCTATTTCTGCAATAAAAGGGCTTTTTAGTTTTTTAAACCTACTGAATTCTTCTTCGCTTCTGATATGGATAGACAACGGTATCCTATAAGACAATACGAAATTCTCGATCTCATTTGCTATCTCAAATATCCTATCTATCAGTTTTCTATTTTTTTCTTTAATAATGATGAGCATATCAATATCGGAGTCAGACGCAAACTCTCCTTTTTGCCTTGAGCCAAAAAACATAATTAGTGTAAGAGAATCACCCAATTCTTGTAAAAGTCTTTCCCTGAGTGTGCTTATTGCATTTTCTGTTAGGTCTTCCGGCAGCAATATTGGAGTCTTCATAGATAAAGATTATATCATTACGATTAAGAAAAGCAATCAAACTAACGATCCTGATATTGACATTATTTCCGTATGTGATAAGGTTTTATAAGAAAATATATTGGAGGTTCCCATTATGAAGGCGTTGATTATCAGTGCAGACAATTTCGAGGATACCGAACTCCTTGTACCTTATTACAGGATGAAAGAAGACGATATACATGTTGATATTGCCTCGATGAAAAAAGGAAAGATAAAGGGTATACATGGTTATGAGATGAATGTAGATAAGACGCTCAAAGAGGTTAACCCGGATGATTATGCGGTTCTTATCCTTCCGGGAGGAAAGGCACCCGAGGCCGTAAGAAAAGAGAAGGAGGCAATCGAGATTGCAAGACATTTCTTCGAGAAGAAAAAACCCGTCTCCGCCATATGTCACGGACCGCAAACATTGATAACCGCGGGTCTGTTAAAAGGCAGACATGCAACCTGCTATAAATCCGTTGCACAGGAAATGAAAGAAGCGGGAGCAATATATGAGGATAAAGAGGTTGTTGTGGATGGAAATCTTGTGACATCGAGACAACCGTCCGATCTTCCGGCATTTTTAAGGGAGACGATGAAGTTGTTGAAGAACAAGATGAGGAAAAAAGTTAGCTGGCCTCCGGGGTCTTAGGTTGCTTCGCTATTGTTCAATCAAGACATGAAAAATATCCTTATAGTTGATGATGACCGGTGGGTGAGGACATCTCTTTCCGAGGTACTCGAAAATGCAGGATACCACGCCGAAAATGCTGACTCGGGCCGAGAGGCCATAAAGAAGATTTCGGATAAGGATTTTGATGTTGTATTGCTCGATTTGGTAATGCCTGATGTGGACGGTATCGAAGTGCTTACAGAACTGAAAAGATATCGTCCCGGTATAAAGGTGATTATCATTACCGGTTTTGCAACGATCGATAGTGCAGTTGGTGCTATAAAAAAAGGGGCAAGCGACTACATAGCCAAACCTTATAAAATAGATGAACTCCTTACCACCATAAAACGTGTTATCGAAGAAACAAGATTCGAGCAGGATACGAAAAAGATAAATCTTGAATACGCCCTTTTCTCCTTATCCAATCCTATAAGAAGAAATATCGTTAAATTACTCAGCACCGGACTTAATAAGCATCTAATGGAGATCGTAAAAGAACTCGGCATAGAGGATCATACAAAGGTGGCGTTTCATCTGAGGGCGCTCAAGGCATCCGGGATCATAAAAAAGAGCAGCGGAAGATCATATTCCCTGACAAATAGCGGAGAAAAAGTATTAAATTCCCTCAAGGTCATGGAAAACTACTTTTCCGAATAATCTTTATTAAATTTTCAATACCCCACAGTCTCTGCTGTGGGGTGTCCTTATATTCCCCCTTTGGCAAAGGGGGATGAAGGGGGATTTTTGAATAAATAAATTTTCAATAAATCTCCCCTAACCCCTCTTTGCCAAAGAGG
>JACQXD010000090.1 GCA_016208875.1 Nitrospirota bacterium | reverse complement strand
GAATAAATAAATTTTCAATAAATCTCCCCTAACCCCTCTTTGCCAAAGAGGGGATCAGAAGGATTCCCGACAAGCGGGAATGACAAAGTACGATTTATTTTTTTGATACCCCGCCGTCTCTGCGGCGGGGAGGTTCATTCGCCACGTTTTTAAAAATTTCTTTTATCATAGTTTTTCCTCAATCTGATAGCTTTTAGCTGTATTATTAAGGATCTCATAATAGTATTCTCATTTCGTCATGCCCGAGGACTTTAATCGGGCATCCGGTGTTTTGTTTCTGGATTCCCGCTCAAAACACTGCGGGAATGACGCCAGAAGCAATTCGCATTCTATTTTGAGACTTTTAGTAATTACATATCACATCCCGAATAAGACAGATTAAAGCTCTTATTGCATAATGGAAAATCCGGTACGATATTGCCGTGCACTGCAAAAGGTACTACAGGCCAGTTGCAGAAAGAGGGTGATCTTAATTTCACCCTTAACGGATTGCCATTTTTATCCGACATGACCCAGTAAAAAACAGAACCCCTCGGAGATTCAGCATACCCCATTGCAGAGGAATATGGCGGTATGGCTTTCAACTCGACACTCAATTCTCCCGTATAACTGCTTTCAAGAAGGGCATTAATTAATGATATCGAACACTCCGCTTCCTCGGCCCTGACCATCATCCTTGCAAAAACATCACCCCTTGCCATTGTATTTGCCTCAAACTCAAGCCTGTCATAGAGTAGATGGGGATGGGACTTTCTTATGTCATCGTTTATTCCCGATGCCCTGGCCGTTACGCCCGTTGCCCCGAGCTTAACTGCAATGTCCTTTGACAGCTTACCCGTATTTTCAAGCCTCTCTACATGAGAGACTGTTCCGAGGAGTAATTTCATAAATTTTTTGTATTCGACGGTAGCGGCGTCAACAGTAGTTAGGATATCGTCCCTGTGTAAAAATATATCCTTCCTTACCCCTCCGATCGTATTTATCCCTCTCAGATATCTGTTCCCTGTTACCCTTTCATTAAGCTGCATAAATGTTTCTTTAATAGTTGCTCCTCTTGCATATCCTACGGCAAGCCCTGTGCCTGCGCACATATTTCCGATGTCACCTATGTGGTTATACAACCTTTCGAGTTCGATGAGCAGTGTCCTTATTGCCTTTGCATTCTCGGTTATCTCGATGCCGGCCATTCTTTCCACCGCCATGCAATATGCGGATGAATGCGAAAACGATGATGTGCCGGATACCCTTTCTGCAAGATCAACGCCTTTTGTGAAACCGAGATTCTCAAAATGTTTCTCCGTGCCTTTATGCGTATAGAAAAGCCTCGGTTCAAGAAAAAATATCGTCTCGCCGACTGCGCTGAACCTGAAGTGTCCGGGCTCGATTATCCCGGCATGAACAGGACCCACCGGGATCTCGTATATCCCTTCACCTTCAACCTTCATAAACTCGTAAATCGCTGATTCATGATTCATGATGCACGATTCATGTTTTTTATCGTGTATCGTGTATCCTGCATCGTGTATCTCTTTTTGTCTTTTAAACCACGAGCCGTTCTTAAAGTAAAAATCCCTTCTCAAAGGATAGGTATTAACAGGAAATGAGTCATGCAATACGAGCCTTCTCGGATCGGGATGTCCCTTCGGCGTTATACCGAACATATCTTTTATCTCCCGCTCATACCAGTGGGCTGCAGGAATACCCTGTGTTAGCGATGGAAATATAAGATCGTCTTCCTTTAATGAGAGTACGACAATAAAGAACCTGTCAATACCGGGGATTGAAAAGACGGCATATACTCTGAAAACACCGTCAATCTCTCTCTCGTCCGCTGCAAACATAAGCCGTAAGATTGCATATTTTGCCTTATAAATGTACATGCATATTTCTTTGAAATCATTTCTTGAGACTTCAATGTAAGTCTCATTCAGATATTCCCTTGTCCGTATCGCTTTTTTAATTATCTTTTCCATTAATTTACTCCGAGAACAGTGATGCATGCCCTGATAGTGTTGTCTATGAAATCAGGTATTGTAATACCGAGGACAATGATTAAAATGGCCATAAACGCCATCATAGAATTGGTAAATAAATTTTCAATAAATCTCCCCTAACCCCTCTTTGCCAAAGAGGGGATCAGAAGGATTCCCGACAAGCGGGAATGACAAAGTACGATTTATTTTTTTGATACCCCGCCGTCTCTGCGGCGGGGAGCTTCATTTTTTCTATGTTCCAACCCGGATTGTTCCGGATTGCTGCCGAACAACATCTTCCCGAATCCCGTAAAATGCGGTATTAAGGAGAATACCCGAAAGGATCGCACTTATCGGACTCGGGGCCTGACTGTGCGCATCCGGAAGCCAGTTGTGCACAGGGGCAAGCCCTGCCTTTGTGCCGTAACCCACGAGGACAAAGATGAAGGCAAGCTTCATTGTCGAGGGATTCAGTTTATCTGCTATCGCCCTGAGTCCGGTCCAGTTCAAAATACCTTCCATCCCGGTTACAGCAGTGGAGGCATAGTAGGTAATGAAAGTGCCGAGAAGTGCGAATGTGATCCCGACGGTGCAAAGTATTATATATTTCCATGCCGCCTCTATCGCCAACGCCCGTTTTGTATATCCCAAACCTATAAGCACTGCGGAGACTATTGTCGTTGCCTCTATAGCTATCCACATGAGTGCAAGGTTATTGGCTACGGTTACAAGCAGCATGGTGAATATGAAAAGATGTAGTAAGGCATAATACCTTCTGGCCCATGTCAAATTTGTAAGTCCCACCTTCAGTTCGTGTTCAAAATACCCTATCGAATAAATTGACGATACAATATCCATGAATATGACAAGGGCCATTATATATCCCGAAAGTGCATCCATATAAAGTATTCCCCCCATTGTTTCGATAGGTGAGGATATCGCCGTAAATATCGTAGGGACAGAAAAACCGATAAGGATAAGTACACCTGCCAGACTGACATAGCTGATCAACTTATAATTTCTCAGCATGTAGCATGAGGCTGCCGTGATCAAAGGTATTAAGAGTATTGCTATCATATTGTTATCCCTTCAATATCGTCAGTTTGTCGAGGTCCGAGGATGTAAATACGCGTTTAATCTGTATCGCAAATATCCCCAGTATTATCAATCCCATAAGCATGTCGAATAAAACCCCCAATTCTATAATTACGGGCATCCCGAATGTAAGGGAAAAGCCTGCGAGGAAAAGCCCGTTTTCCATGAACAATAATCCGATAACCTGTGTTATGGCCTTTCTGCGGCTTATCATTATAAACAATCCGATAAGTATTACCGCTACGGATATCTGAAGGACATTCCTTGAAAACCCTGCAACGAAAATACCTTCTCTTAATGAGGCATAAACAACGGCCACGAGTATTCCGGATATCGTGAGAGACAGTACATTGCTTATATACGGTTCCACGTCACGGGTAATCTTCATCTGCCTTACTATCCTTCTGAGGAATAAGGGGATGACGATGCCTTTTCCTATTAGAGTAATAATGGATGCGATATAAAGATGGGTCTCTCCGATCAAAAATGCCACAACTGCTATTAAAGCGGAAAGAAGCCATGAGTTCAGCATATATGCCCTGACGCACGATTCGATCCTCCTGAAGGCATTCATTGCTATTGCCGTAAGGAGTATACCAACCGAGATGAAATCAATTATGGAAAATACCTGTATCCAGTTCTTCATGTCGCTATTTTCCCATCATTATATAAGTTAAGAGCGAGAGTAGGGCGAGGACAAATGCCCCGCCGAGCAGTGAGGGCAGTTGGAAAAAACGCATCTTTGCCCTCGATGATTCTATCAATGCCATTAATCCTGCCATGAAGAACATTTTTAGGCAATAAATACCGGATGATAAGACAATTGCAGAGAATCCGGTATCACTCGAAATCCCGATAGGAAAGAAAATGTCTACTGCGAGGGTAAACAAGAGCATCTGTTTCATGTAATGAGCCCATTCCATGAGTGCAAGGTATTTCCCTGAATACTCGAGGAGCATCCCTTCGTGTATCATCGTGAGTTCTAAGTGCGTATCGGGATTATCAACCGGGATCCTTCCCGTCTCCGCAATTATTGCAACGATAAATGCGGATAAGGCAAGGATATGAGAGGGGGAATATAAGATGTTCTGTGAAGATGCGATCCTTGCGATATTTGTCGAGCCTGCGGATATGGCTGCCGTGAATATACTGAGCATCATCATCGGTTCTACGAGTATCGCAACGGTCATCTCCCTGCTGCTTCCTTCGCCTCCGAATGCGGTTCCTGCATCGAGGCCTGCCAGAGCCATAAAGAACCTTCCCACTGCAATTATATAGATCAGGGCAATAACGTCTCCCATAATACCGAAGGGAGAAATGGTAGTTATCACAGGGACGATCATGGCTGCCGCTGCAGTAGATGTAAACACAATGTACGGCGTTGCCTTGAATATCCATGATGTGACATGGGAAAGAACCATGTCTTTCTTAAAGAGCCTGAACAGATCGTAATACGGCTGGAATACGCCGGGGCCGACGCGTCCCTGCATATTAGCCTTGAGTTTTTTTATGACTCCTTGGAGAAGGGGTGAAAAAACGATTATGATAACGAACTGGAGGTATTCCACCCTCTTTGGCAAAGAGGGGTTAGGGGAGATTTATTGAAAATTTATTTATTCAAAAATCCCCCTTCATCCCCCTTTGCCAAAGGGGGAATATAAGGACACCCCACAGCAGAGACTGTGGGGTATTGAAAATTTAATCAATTCTTACTAAGGAGTGTATAAGTAAGGCATCATTATTGAAAAATCTCCCCTCGCCCCTCTTTGCCAAAAAGGGGAACACACCCCTTAATCCCCTCTTGATAGAGGGGAATCTTTCCTCCCTTTGGCAAAGGGAGGTTAGGAGGGATTTTATTATTAATGTCTTCATACTTATGACCATATTTATAACTTTAAATTTTGCATTTTACAATTTGCATTTTTCATTTCTTTATGTCCCAAAGACCAAAAGCACTATCAAGGTTATTAATATATATCCAAGATATAACTGTAGGCTTCCCGACTGAAGCAGTTTTACCCGATTGGCAATCCTGTGAACAATTTCTACGGCAGGCATGTAAAGATATTTTTCAAAAAAAGGCGTTATATCCGCGCTGTATCTTATCGTCTTTACAAAAAAAGGTTTCAGGATGTATGAGACAGAGAGGTCTCTTTTCGGAAGATAAATCCTCTTGAAGATCAATCTTATAGGTTTTGTGAAGGCGGTTGCAGTATATTGCATCCTCGGTGTCAGAGAGGGCATTCCGCAGTCCCATGAATCTGCATAGGTGATCTTCCTTTTATTTCCTATGATGAATATGAAAGCAACCATTGCTATAAATACGATCAGCATCATAACGAGAATAGCAACGGGTGACAGTGACGAAATTGTCTCATTTATTTGAATAAATCCCCCTCCCGCTACTCGGCCATAGGAACCGGTAAGATTAAAGACAGCCGGGGATAACAAGGTTATTACGGAACCCGGAAACACACCGAATACAAGGCAAAGAAGTGCAAGGATACCCATACCGGCTGTCATGGAAGGCGATGATTCCCTTACATTCTCGGCATGACTGTTTCTCGGCATACCGAGAAAAGAAATCCCGAATGCCTTTACAAAACAGGCAGCGGCAAGCGCGCCTGTGAGTGCCAACGCAGCACCCCCCAATGGTGAGATTATCTTCGATGTTATCGTCGGTGACTGAAACCCGAGGATCAACGACTGGAAAGTGAGCCACTCGCTCACAAAGCCGTTAAACGGCGGAAGTGAACATATCGAGATGGAACCGATAAGGAAGAAAAGTCCGGTATAAGGCATTGATTTAATCAATCCACCCATATTCTCCATGTTCTTTGTGTGAGTTGCATGCATTACAGAGCCGGCACCGAGAAAGAGCAGCCCTTTAAATAAGGCGTGATTAATTGTATGGTATAGACCGGCTATAATTGCTATGGCAGCAAGGCTGTTAAGTCCGTGACTCTTAAATATCATTGAGGCGCCAATCCCGAGTAATATGATCCCGATATTTTCAACGCTGTGGTATGCAAGGAGTCTTTTGATGTCATGTTCCATCAGTGCATAAAGCACTCCCAGTATGGAGGAGACCGCTCCGATTACAAGCACTGTGATTCCCCACCATTCCGGTCCCTGAGGGCTTTAACTTCGGGACAGGCAGTAATGAAATAACCGAACCCGAAAGAAAACAAAAAAGCCCTATATATAAAAAACTGTCAGGATCCATTATTGAAAAACAATTTTTAAAATATCATAAAATGAGTGGAGATGGCAAACACGCTATAACCTTACAACAACACCTTTGGCCATCAGGTATTCTTTTGCCTCTTTTACGGTGTATTCCCTATAGTGGAATATGGAAGCTGCGAGGGCTGCGTCTGCTTTTCCATAAACAAGCCCTTCATATAAATGTTCGAGATTGCCGACACCGCCGGAGGCTATAACCGGAATAGATACCGCCTCTGCAATAGTCCTCGTTAGATCAATGTCATAGCCGTCCTTTGTACCGTCCCTGTCCATACTTGTCAGTAGTATTTCCCCTGCACCCAGTTCTTCCATTTTTTTTGCCCATTTCACAGCGTCTATCCGCTTCATCTTTCTTCCGCCGTGGGTGGATATTGCCCATCTTAATCCATTATCGGAATCTTGAAGTCTAACATCCATTAAAGAAGGTTCATTTACCCATGGCTCATCATCAGTATAAGTCATCTCTTTAGTCACCCGTTTGGCGTCAACAGCGACTACAATACACTGGCTTCCGAACCTTTCCGCTGCACGGCTTACGAAGAAGGGGTCTTTGACGGCAGACGTATTCACCGACACTTTATCGCACCCGGATTTTAATAGTTCTCTTATATCATCGAGTGTCTTTATGCCGCCTCCTACCGTAAGCGGCATAAAAACCTCCTCGGCAGTTCGCATAACAACGTCTATTATTATGTTTCTCTTTTCGTGGGATGCAGTTATATCGAGGAAAACAAGCTCGTCCGCGCCTTGCTTGTCATAGAACTTTGCATTCTCAACAGGGTCACCCGCATCCCTGAGATTAACGAAACTAACGCCTTTAACAACCCGGCCGTCTTTGACGTCGAGACATGGGATTATCCGCTTAGCAAGCATTCAGACTTTATCCTTTCTGTTGGGTAAAAAGAACATGAATTAGAATACCATGCAATTAAATATGTTGACAACATTATAAGAAGTATCTTGCATAGTTTGTCGCCTCCTGATGTATAATCTTTCATGCCTGAAAAGGAGATATTCCGTGAAAAACTTCAGAACTTAATCTCAAAGTTCGAAAAGGACAGGACACACTATTGCTCAAAAGGCTATCCCGAGGCGCAGGTGAGGATAGATTTTCTTAATCCCTTCTTTGAAGCCCTCGGCTGGGACATAGAGAACAAGGCACACAAGTCTCCTCACGAAAGGGATGTGATTGTCGAACTTTCCCCTGAAACAACCGGCAGACCTGATTACAACTTTAGGATAAACGGTGCGACAAAGTTTTTTGTCGAGGCAAAAGCCCCGTCAGCCGCCCTCGACGACATAAACCACATCCTGCAGGCAAGGACATATGCGTGGTCAACAAAAGAGGTATTCTTTGTGATCCTCACAGACTTTGAAGATTTCAGGCTTTACGATGCATCATTAAGACCAAACCCTAAATTCCCGGATGAAGGGTTAATCTTCGATTTCAAATACACAGACTACCTTAGCAACATAGAAAAACTCTATGAGCTTTCAAAACAAAGAGTTGAGCAGGGTTCATTAGAAGCCCTACTTCCGAAAGATACAAAAAGTAAAAGGCTGAGAATCCCGCCCGATAAGTCATTCCTCGAAGATCTTACCGGCTGGAGGACAGAGCTTGCAAAGGACATTCATAAGAGAAATCAGGAATTCGATGTAAAGTTGTTGAATGACGTTGTCCAGAAGCTTTTAGACAGGATAATCTTCATTCGTATTGCAGAGGACAGAAAGATAAGACCTGACAGGGAACTATGGGAGATTGTTGCACAGTGGAAAGAGGAGGGCAGGCGCAAATCAATAATGACACATCTGATAGACCTTTTTCACGAGGTCAATGACGATTTAAACGGTGACATCTTTAAGCCTCACGCCTGTGAAAAGGCTGATATTGATTCAGGCTTATTGGCAGAGATAATCGAGAACCTCTATTTTCCTAAGAGCAGATACCGCTTTGATGCAATAGGCGTTGAACTTCTCGGAAGCATCTATGAAAGGTATCTTGGCAGCACAATAAGGGTAACGCCAAAACTTGTAAAGGTAGAAGAAAAACCGGAGGTAAGGAAGGCAGGAGGGGTTTATTACACTCCGAAATATATCGTTGACTATATCGTCAAAAACACGGTCGGAAGGCTTATCGAAGGCAAGACACCGAGACAAATAGAAAAGATAAAAATCCTTGATCCTGCATGCGGTTCAGGCTCATTCCTTCTTGGAGCGTATCAATATCTGATTAATTACCATCTCAAATACTATAGAGAGCATCCAAAAGATGCTCAGACCATTCAGTTTGATTTTTACACGAGAATCAATCCGGAAGATTTTGCTCTGCCATTGAGGGAGAAGGCAAAGATTTTAAGAAACAACATCTTCGGGGTTGATATTGACCCACAGTCAGTTGAGATAACAATGATGAGCCTTTATTTGAAGGCATTAGAAGGCGAACGAGGAATGCTGCCCAAGAAACAGCACCTCCTCCCGCCCTTAAGCAACAACGTCAAATGCGGAAATAGTTTGATTGGGTATGACATATTTGATGGAATCTTCTCACCTGTCATTCCCGCTACGTCGGGAATCTTTCGGAAAGATTCCGAACAAGTCGGAATGACAGAAAAAATAACGCCCTCGGCTCCGCCACCCCCTCTTAAGTTAAGAGGGGGAAAGGGGGGTTCGATGTGGTGATTGGCAATCCGCCGTATGTGAGGCAGGAGATGCTTGGTGAGTTCAAAAATTATTTTCAGAGCCATTACGAAACATATCAGGGAACAGCAGACCTTTATACGTATTTCATTGAAAAGGGAGTTTCGCTTCTGAATAAAAACGGAATCTTTAGCTACATCGTTGCCAACAAATGGATGAGGGCGAATTATGGAGAACCCCTTAGACAGTGGATGAAGAAGCAGCAGATTGAGGAGATTACCGATTTTGGAGATTTACCCGTCTTCGATGGAGCAACAACGTATCCGTGCATTATCCGCATTCGCAAAGAGTCTTCAAATGTCATTCCCGCTCGTCGGGAATCCTTCCGAAAGAAAGATTCTGGACAAGCCAGAATGACAAAAGGACTAATTTTTTCTGGAACTCAGATAAAGACTCTTGCTTTCAATAATCTCACCGACTATGTCAACCAGAATTCTTTTACCGTAAATAAAACAGCCCTTAGCAATAAAGGCTGGTCTTTGGTTAATGAGCAATCACAGCCTTTGCTCGATAAGCTGCGGAAAGTCGGAATGCCATTGGGCGAATATGTTAAAGGGAAGATTTATCGCGGCGTTCTGACAGGATTGAATGAAGCCTTTGTGATTGACGAAGAGACAAGGAATCGCTTAATAAAAGAAGATTCTAAGAGTGCCGAACTAATAAAACCTTTTTTGGTCGGGAAAGACATTAAGCGTTATGCACCTTCTGGAAAAGGGAAATATCTGATACTGATACCTAAAGGCTGGACAAGAGAGCAACTTAGTCATTCCCGTGAAAACGGGAATCCAGAAGAAACTGGATTCCATGTCAAGCACGGAATGACAGAAAAAAATATATGGCAATGGTTCTGTGAGGCATACCCTGCGATAACCGGATATTTAGAAGCATTTATAGAAAAGGGCAAAAAACGATACGACAAGGGCGAATACTGGTGGGAACTAAGGGCATGTGAATACTATGAGGAATTTGAAAAGCCAAAGATAATATACGCTGAAATTGCTACACGAGGTCAGTTTACCTTCGATGCAACCAATTTTTTTAGCGATACCACCTCTTACGTAATACCTGTATATTCAAAATATTTGATTGGCATTCTTAACTCATCTTTATTGACATTTATTTTTTCAAAGATGAGTTCTGAAATTCGAGGAGGTTTTTACAGGTGGAAGCGGCAATACATGTGGAATCTCCCTATCCGCACCATTGACTTCAACAATCCCTCCGAAAAAGCCGTTCACGACAAACTCGTCTCCCTCGTTGACCACATGCTTGAACTTCACAGAAAGAAAAACTCCATTCCGCCATCTGCTGAAAGAGATAAAATAGAGCGTGAGATTGCCGTTACGGATGAGAAGATTGATGAGATTGTTTATGGGTTGTATGAGGTGACGGAAGAGGAGAGGAAGATAATTGAGGGGTAAAGGTTATCAGTCACCCCCTCTTAAAATAAAAGGTGGGACGGAAAAAGAATGAAAGAAGATAGGGAAAATAATACAAATAATAAAATTGCATTAGTTTTAGGCTCTGGGGCAACTGTAGGCGGTAATTTCAAGGTTAAATATGAAGGGAAAGATTATGAACCTCCTATGGACCACAATTTTTTTGAAACCCCTTTAGTAAAAGTCATCCTTAGACCCAAAGAGTATCCTGCCCTTTGCTATTACCAAAAAAGGTTTAAAGAAAAGTCTTTCGAGGCGACTTTTAGCAAAATTGACCTTATAGCAAAGCTTTGTCTCGGCAAGGTAATATCTGAAGAATATGCATATGATGAAATAAAAAACTTAATGGCTGAAAAGGCAAAAAGTGATACCTCATATAAGATAAAAATGGAGGATGAATGTTGTTGTTGGCGTACGCCGTCAATGGCTGCATGGGAATTCATTAGCTTGATCAGTAGGATATACGGAAAATTAGAAATTCCTAAAAAAACTTCTCCACTCCATGACTTACTAAGGAGGTCATTAGTAAGGCGACACAATTTGTCATTCCCGCAAGCGGAGCGCGTCGGGAATCTTTCTGAAAAACAAAGAAAGATTCCGGACAAGCCGGAATGACAGAATTGGCGAAAATGTCGCCTTACTTTCGATCTTATTAGTAATCAAAAAATTGTATGATGAAGACCTTTTGCGTTGTATCATTTCTTATAATTATGAACTATCAGTAGAGAAAGCCATTGAAGGATTCGATGATAAATTTTATTATCCACTAATAGACAAAAACTCAAGAAAGGAACGTATTCCTTTCTTTAAGCTTCATGGTTCCTTAAACTGGAAAGAAGATCAGAGTCGGATTACAAGAGATGATAATACCGTTGTATCTATGGAATATCGAAGTTCAGATGATTATATCCAGCCATCAATTATAGCTCCCACCTTATTTAAGCAGGAGATAAACATAGATTTTCAGAGGGATTATAGGGCACGTTTTTATAAGAATCTATGGCATGAATGCTGGCGACACTTACAAGAAACAGACTCGATAATAATTGCGGGCTTTTCTTTTCCAGCAACAGATTGGCATGCTCAAGTGCTATTTGAAAGCGCCGGTAGAAAGAGAGGCGGTTTTAAGAAAATCATTTACTGTCATAAAGATGATTCTAAGAATGATGATTCTAAGAAGGTACGGTCTATCTTCGGAGATGCAGATTTGATAGAAGAATCGGAGGGGCTTGAAAGCCTTTCAAAAAATATTGATAAGTTTTTGGAATTTATGAAAAAAGCATAAAAGTTGACAGGTGCGATTTATTTGTGTTGAGGAACGCTCACGACGGGATGATTTTAGAGGGAGATTCGGGTAACCCCCGTTAGAAAATATACCTTTTTAATTTTAGAACTTCTATGGGGCTATAATACATGGTAGTTTCAAAAATGATTATCTTTATTACAGCGCTGTAATTCAGAAATAGAAATGTCCGGTTTTGCAGAAATAGAAATGTCCTAAAAGAATCATGCTCTCCTATTCTTTTTTCTTCGCCCTATCTGTCATGCTGGCTTGTCCAGCATCCTTCTTCTAAGAATGATTCCGAACAAG
>JACQXD010000089.1 GCA_016208875.1 Nitrospirota bacterium | reverse complement strand
TAGTGTAAGTGTTTATACTAACACTAATAACTGACACAGAACACTAAATATTTAAACGAAAGGAGGATAGAATTATGTTGAAGAACAAAGGAGGTTTCACACTCATCGAGTTGGTGATGATCATCGTCATCCTTGGAATTCTGGCAGCAGTGGCGATACCGCGGTATGCCGATCTGAGAGATGACGCTGATAGAAGTAATGCACAGGGTGTTATTGGTAATTTGAACTCTGCTGCATCTGTAGCGTATGCAGCATATTTAACGAGCAATACGCGATGTAACAGTTTACCAGCTACAAATTTTATAGACACAGGAGCAGAGCTCGAGGGATGCCTGGATGGTGGTCTTCCGCGTAACTGGACAGTCAGTGGCAATAATTTTGTGTATACTGCTGCTGCAGGAACCCGTACTTTTCCAATCCTTACTAATGAGACGGCTACCGGTAGGGCAATAGTTCGAAGAACTTCCAATGAAGTCGCAACCTGGCCAACAGATTAAAGATAAGGAAATTGGGCAGTCTATTTTCGGATAAAAAGGGGGTGTAAGCCCCCTTTTGTTTTAGTTAATTCTTATCGTTAAAGAATTAGTGTCCCGATTAGTTTTTTATACTGTTTGTAGTGTCATTCCGCACTTGATGCGGAATCCAGTCCTTGTTTTTCTCTGAATTCCTATTTTCGCCGAAATGACAGAATTGTGTAAACTTATTTATGAGACAGCACATTAAAATCCGTAAAAGGACAGTCTTTATCTTCCTCACATTAATAGGGTTAATTGCCTATTTTAATTCTTTTACCGTCCCCTTTCACTATGATGACCTGTCGTTTCTCAGAGAAAATATATCAATAAAATCATTTCCGCTATTTTTTAATTGGGTAACCGAGAGTTATTCGAGGATAATTACAGGCAGGGCATTTCTCCTTTTTACGTTTTATCTGAATTATTTAATAAATGGCCTGGACACTTTTGGATACCATATTGTAAATCTCTTTATTCACATATCAACGGCGTTTTTGTTTTATTTGTTGCTGGCGAAGTATGTGTATCCACCCTCCCCTCAATCCCCTCCCCTCAATGGAGGGGAAATAAGGAAGGAGTCCGCCATTGAGGGAGGGGAAATAAGGAAGGAGTCTGCCATTGAGGGAGGGGAAATAAGGAAGGAGTCTGCCATTGAGGGAGGGGAAACAAAGGGAGGAACTCCCAATATTCCCTCTCCCCTTGCGGGAGAGGGCAAGGGTGAGGGGTATTTAGGGATCAATGACAAGTCAGCCGCAGCCATCCTCGCCGCGTCCCTTTTCTTGCTCCATCCCATCAACACCGAAAGCGTTACATACATCTCAAGCCGTTCGTCAATATTATCTACATTTTTTATGCTGGCTTCGATGTTGTGTTTTTTCAGGGGAACTTCGCAAAAATTCAACCTGCTTTTTTATCCATTAAGTATAATCTTCTTTATCCTCGGCCTGTCAACTAAAGAATCGGCTATAGTGACCCCGATATTGATTTTGTTTTTCGACCTTTATTTTATATCCGATAAGAACGAGAACTTTAGGGCAAGGATAAAATATCACCTGCCTTTCTGGGGAATAATCGCAGCAGGTTTTTTCTATTATTCAGGATATATTACAAGACCAGCAATGTCAGATAGGCCGTGGCTGACTCATATCTTTACGGAATTAAAGGTCTTTATTGAATATCTCAAGCTCTTAATCCTGCCTTTTGGTCTAAATATAGACCACACTGTAAAGGTATCAACCTCTTTTGCCCTATCGGTTATAGTCCCATTTGTGATTATTTTGGGTCTCTTACTGACTGCAATTTTCTTAAAAAATAGGAATAGGATTTTGTCTTTTTCAATCCTGTGGTTCTTTATCAATCTCATTCCCTTTCTAACAATCAGATTGGAAGATTACATGGCGGAGAGGTGGGTTTATACCGCTTCGATCGGTTTTTCACTTTTTATAGGTGAACTGCTGCTCGGCCTATTTTTAAGACATAAGAGAATCGGGATATTCGCTATTGCTTGTGTTGTTATCTCTTTAGGAGTCCTTGCGCATATGAGGAATGAAGTCTATAAAGATCCGGTTACCCTATGGAAAGACGCTATCCAAAAATCTCCGGAAAAAATCAGACCTTATACAAATCTTTGTGCATCATATGTGGAAAGACAGCAAATGGATAAGGCGATCGAGATATGTAAAACAGCTATTAAAAAAGGGAGTAAACAGACGGAAACTTATATCAATTTGGCAACTGCCTATTTCTTTAAAAAAGATATGAACAATGCAGAATCAATTCTCCTGTCAATAGCTGATTCAAGAAAAATAAAAAACGATAAGAGTCTATTTGAAATCTATCATTATAATCTGGGCAGCATATATAAGGACAAAAAAGATTATAACAAGGCAATAAATGAATACAGGGAAGTTTTAAAAATAAGGCCGCAATCTCCGGCGGCTCTTGGTTTGATTGCAGAATGTTATTATCGTCTTGACTTAAAAGATAAGGCAGAGGAATATTCTTATCTTGCAACAAAAGGGATACCGCAAAACGGAGAAGATTACTTATTGCTTGCAAAGAGTTTTTTATATTTGGGAGAAAACCAAAAGGGGATAGAGAGTCTTAATAAGGCAATTATCACGGATCCCCTGAATGGTAACATACGCTATGCTGTTGCAATGATATTCCTTGAAGGCGGTAATCCGGAAGCAGCCTATAAGCATTTTTCTGTTATGGCAAAGCTTTCCCCTAATCTTGCTCTATCCTATACCGGCATGGGAAAGGCCACGCTTGCAAAGGGTGATCTCAAAGAGGCAAGAAGGCATTTCAATAAGGCACTGAGCCTTCTTCCATCCGACTCGCCTGAGAGGAAAGAGGTGATGGAGCTTTTGGAGAAGACAAAATGATAATCTCTATTTCGCCTTTTCTAAGAGTTCAAAAAATCGTTCTCTTGTAATTCCGGCAGTTGTCATATTTGTACGGATGTGTGTTATAGGAACGAGCCTTGGACTGGTTTTTATTACCAGAGGTCTTTTAATACCTGGTTTTGTCATTAGGATATGATCTCCCTTCTTCCTTTTGATAGTAAATCCATCGAGTTCGAATATCTTTATGAGGAGTTCATAGTGTATAGGTGTAATTTTGTGTTCAGACATTTACTGTTTCAGTTCAGACAACGAGGGCAAGCTCTTCTTCGGATAAGGGTTTTCTCGATTGCCACAAATCATTAGTCTTTAAAAAGCCCGCTTCCTCTAAAACGTCCTCCAGCGTCCCCATCTCTTGACATTCCTCAACAAAGGCCTCAAGAGCTTCTTTGAATGACTGTTTTGCATCAGCAATAGTTTCACCGAAGCTGGAAACATTTAATTCCGGTGATAAGGCTACATATACGTCGCCCTCTTTGAATAGTTCGATTCTTACAGATATATTCATAAATTGTCACCTCCATTCCTCATTCCTGGTTTTAATTTTATCACATCTGTATTATCAATGCTTGCAAAGGGCGATCTCAAAGAGGCAAGGAAACATTTCAATAAGGCACTGAGCCTTCTTCCATCCGACTCGCCTGAGAGGAAAGAGGTGATGGAGCTTTTGGAGAAGACGTAGAAAGAATTTGTTTATAGAACGAATAGTTGTGCTATACTTTAGCATGGGGAAAGGCGTAAAAATTAGTAAAATATGGGTAAAAAAATCAAGCTCTTTTAAGGCAGCCGGCCGTTTTGATATTGAGTATTATCTCAATATGTCGCCTACTGAAAGATTGGAAACAATGCAGCTTTTGAGGGAAATGGCTTTTAAGTTGAAAGCAGGTTTGAGACATGGCAAAGATAGAAAAGGATTACGAAGAGTTATTAAGAGAGTCAACTTTATCGGATTGAATGAATTGATAAAAAATAAACGTATCTTAAAGAGGAAACAAGATACAGTGGATATTGATATTCTGTTGGCTGCAAAGAAACGTCATTTATACTAAGGTTCTCATAATTGAATAGACATTATTCAGAAAATCTCCCCTCACCCCTCTTTGCCAAAGGGGAACACACCCCTTAATCCCCTCTTGATAGAGGGGAATCTTTCCTCCCTTTGGCAAAGGGAGGTTAGGAGGGATTTTATAAATATTCAATGTCCACATTATTATGCACATCTTAGTAATAGGAAGGCAAAAGAGAAAGAGAGTAGTTTTTTTGACAGTATTAAACTGTTCTGTTATCATAAAATCGAAAAGCAAGGGACTTGTAGAAAGGTTTGTATGCCGACGACGTTAGAACAGAAAAAAGTTTACACATATAAGGATTATGCCGCACTTTCGGAAGGTTCGCCATATCAATTAATTGGGGGGGAGTTAATAATGACACCATCGCCGATGCCTTATCACCAGAAGATATCAAAAAAACTTGAGTTTCTTCTATATGAGTTTGTAGAGAAGCAGGAAAAACTCGGAGAGATTTTTGATTCTCCTATTGATGTGTATCTTGAGGATACGGAGGTATACCAGCCCGATATTATTTATATCTCGAAAGATAGACTTAATATAATAGGAGAAAAAAAGATAGAGGGTGCACCCGATATGGTTATAGAGATTCTCTCACCTTCCACTGCATATTATGATCTGAAGCATAAAAATAACATTTATGCAAAACATGGTGTAAAGGAATACTGGATAGTTGATCCGATGGAAAAGAGTATCGAGGTATATGAAAATAAAGAGAACGCATTTGTTTTATTCGATAAGGCAGCAGGTGGAGGAGAGGTAAAATCAAGGTTGCTCGATGGATTCAGGATTCCTGTCGAAGAAATCTTTTAATGGCAGATTTCTCACGTTTTTTAAAGTCAGCCCGCCAAATAAACAAGTAAGATGAGTTTGTCCACACTTGACTGGTCTATTATAGCCGCATATATGGCGGCGTCTTTGTTTATCGGTGTGTACTTCACCCGACGGGCGTCTTCCAGTATCTCGGAATTTTTCCTTTCAGGCAGGAACCTTCCATGGTGGCTTGCGGGGACTTCGATGGTTGCAACTACTTTCTCTTCGGATACACCGCTGTATGTAACAGGTCTTGTGAGGGGACACGGGATATACGAAAACTGGCAGTGGTGGTGTTTTATTATGTCAGGGATGATGTCGGTGTTCTTCTTCGCAAGGCTCTGGAGAAGGCTCGGCGTTCTCACTGATGTCGAACTTATAGACATGCGGTATTCCGGTAGGTCGGCAAAGATACTGAGGGGGTTTAAGGCGATCTATTTTTCCGTTGCGATACACACGATCATAAAGGCACAGGTGATCTTAGCGATGGCAAAGATATTAGATGTCTCATTGGGATGGGGGAAATGGGAGAGCATTATCATATCGAGCGGTATTACTGTAGCCTATGCGATGCTTTCGGGATACTGGGGGGTTGTAACAACGGACTTCTTCCAGTTCATTATCGCCATGGTCGGCGCGATCGTACTTGCATTTGCATCCGTAAACAAGGCAGGGGGAATATCTGTAATGAAGTCTCAGCTTGCTTCGAGTACATTAAATTTTTTTCCACCGCTTGACGGAGGATTTTTCGGACTAACATTCATGACGTTCCTCGGTTATATCGGATTAAGCTGGTGGTCTAAATATTCATCCGATGGAGGAGGCGTGATCGTTCAGAGAATGTCTTCCTGCAAGGACGAGAGACACAGCCTTATTGCAACCTTTTATTTCAATATCGCAAATTATGGGTTAAGGACATGGCCGTGGATACTGGCAGCCCTTGCATCAATTGTGCTTTATCCGGCAGTCAAAGACCATGAGGCTGTTTATCCGCAGATGATGGTTGATCTTCTTCCATCCGGGTTAAGGGGCTTGATGCTGGCATCTTTTTTCGCAGCATTCATGTCAACGTTGAGTACATACCTCAATCTCTCGTCTGCATATTTTGTTAATGATTTTTACAGACCTTATGTTAGGAAGGATGCGAACGAAAGGCATTTGATATTTGTATCGCGTATTGCAACACTTGTCCTTTCGGTCATCACGGGTGTCGTTACTTATCATGTTACTTCGATAATAGGCGTGTTCAAATTCTTAATAGCCTTCGGCTCTGGAACAGGGCTTGTCTATATTATCAGGTGGTACTGGTGGAGGGTGAATGCATGGAGCGAGATATCCGCAATGCTGTGTTCAACCGTGACGACCATTATTGTATATACACATTCTGCCTTTAAAGATTCTCCGTATTACACAAAACTTGCATTGATAATCGGCATATCTACTGTTGTGTGGGTATTTGTAACACTTCTGACAAAACCTTCGGATAACCGGAAATTGATAGAATTCTATAGAAAGACAACTCCCGGAGGCCCCGGTTGGGGACCTATTAAAAAATTGATTAATGATACACGAAAAAACAATACACTTTCGGATGCCGTTATCGAGTGGTTTTACGGCTGTCTCTTTGTTATATGCCTTACTCTCGGAATAGGAAAGATACTTCTCGGATTTTATATATCAGGGATTTCCCTTCTTTCCCTTGCATTTATATCCGGCCTGCTTGTGTATAAAAGGCTTTCAAAAATGGGATGGGGATATTCATCGTAAATGTATATAAAACTGTAACCCTTCGGTGAAGGGTGGAGATTGTTTATTTGAAAAATCCCTCCTAACCTCCCTTTTCCAAAGGGAGGAAAGATTCCCCTCTATCAAGAGGGGATTAAGGGGTGTGTGCGCATTACAAATTTGACTAAATAGATCAACTATTTTATATTGTAATCTACCATGATACAGAGCATGACGGGATTTGGGGCCTCGGAAAAAGACGGTTTAAGGGTGGAAATACGCTCTCTGAATCATCGCTTTATGGAGATGTCTTTCAGGCTTTCTCCGATGCTGACGGAACACGAGATGCCTCTGAGAAATATGCTCAAGGAAAAATTCTCGAGGGGAAAGTTTGATGTCTCCATATCTATAGATAGCAGAGGTAAGGCCCGGCTCAAATTAAATACGGGGGTTGCGAAGGAGATATATAATAGTCTTAACACCCTCAAATCCGAACTTGGGATCCCGGGCGATATAGCCGTTGAAACCCTTTTGAATTATAGAGAACTGTTTATTACCGAAGAACCGGAATATGATACTTCTTTATTGTATGATGCGTTTAGAGAGGCAATAGTACAACTTGAGAAGATGAGGACGGATGAAGGCAGTGCCATAGCAGCAGATATCTCCGGCAGGGCTGACAGGCTTGAGGCGATAAATAAGGAACTTGTATTGCTCGGTCCCGCTGTAGAGGCGGTTTATAAAAAAAAGTTCCATGATAGAATCAAAGAATTACTGGCCGGCGTCGAATCCGACAGGGATAGGATGTTTCAAGAGGCGGCCATTCTTATCGAAAAGACTGATACAACGGAAGAACTGACGAGGATAGAAAACCATCTAAGGCAGTTCAAAAAACTCCTCTTGGGCGGTGATACGGTAGGAAAAAGATTAGACTTCTTACTGCAGGAGCTAAACAGAGAAGTGAATACTATTGCATCAAAAGCAGTTGATTACAGAATCTCCGATATTATAATCGAGATGAAGAGCGAGATAGAGAAGATGAGGGAACAGGGACAGAATATACAGTGATACACGATGCACGATATATGATGCACGATGCATGTTTTTATCATGTATCATGTATCCTGTATCATGACCGAGAGGAGGATTATGAAAAAAGGTGATTTAGGGCCGACATTGGTAAACATCGGATTTGGAAATATGGTCTATGCCTCAAAGGTTGTTGCTATAGTAACGCCGGGTTCTGCTCCTATGAAGAGGCTTCGTGAAGAGGCGAGGAAACACGGTAAACTTATAGATGCAACGGAGGGTAGACGTACCCGTTCCATAATAATTACCGAAAGCGATCAAATTATACTCAGTGCGATTCAGGTCGAGACCATCACACAGAGATTCCTCGAAGGCAAGGTGATAGGCGGTGAAGAAGAATAGAGGAAATCTGTTTATAGTATCGGCACCATCGGGCGCAGGCAAGACTACACTGTGTCAAAAACTCAGTTCGATCTTTCCGGGTCTGCGACATTCGGTTTCCTACACCACAAGATCCGCGAGACCGGGAGAGATAAATAACAGAGATTATACCTTTGTTAAGGAAGATATATTCCGTAAAATGATAAAGAAAGATGAGTTTATCGAGTGGGCAAAGGTTCACGGGAATCTTTACGGGACATCCGGGAAAAGGCTCGAGAGGATGCTGAATAGGGGAATAAATGTCATACTTGACATAGACACGCAGGGTGCGGAGCAGATAAGGAAGAAATATATAGACGGAGTTTATATATTTATCCTTCCTCCCTCGATGAGGATACTCAAAGAGCGGCTGAAAAGAAGGATGTGTAATTCAAGAAAGGAGATAGAAAAGAGGCTTAAACGGGCAGTGGATGAAATAAGAGATTATAAGAAGTATAATTATGTTATTATAAACGATAACTTTGAAGACGCGATCGAGGAGCTCAAGTCCGTGATACTCTCGGAGCGTCTGCATACAAAGAATATAGACCCATTGTGGGTAAAGAAAAACTTTTTTCGCCCCGTCGGATTAACAAAAAAAAAAAAATAAGGAGGTGCTGAATGGATATAATGTCGCTTCCAGTAGAGATTGATGAGAAAAAGATTGACGGAAGATACAGGCTCGTTATGATAGCATCACAGAGGGCAAAAGAGCTTTCTTTTGGTGCAAAGCCGAAGATCCAGTCAAAAGCAAAAAAGATAACCACTCTCGCAATCGAAGAGGCTATGAGCGAAAAACTTGAGTTTGTTGTCGGAGAAGAGGCCAGAAAGGCAAGAGAAGAGGCCAGAAAATTCGATTACAGAAGGTTGATCGAGGAAAAGAAAAGAGAGGCAACACCTGAGGAACTGACAGAACTTGAGAAGGACCTGAAGGTTTACCTGCACGAAAAAGAGACGATGGATAAAAAGGCCTTTGAAGAGCTTTTTGGTGAAAAACAGGAAGAAGCTGCTGAAGAATAAGAATATACTTCTCGGTGTAACCGGTGGAGTAGCTGCTTATAAGGCAGTTGATCTGATAAGAAGGTTAAAGGACGAAGAGGCGTCGGTTACCGTAATTATGACCGATGCCTCAAAAAATTTTATAACCTCTTTGTCGCTTGAAATAGCCTCCGGAAATAGAGTTTATTCGGACCTTTTTGATAATCCGATGTCGCATATAAATCTTCCCCGCAATGCGGACCTCATGGTAGTAGCTCCTGCAACTGCAAATATGATCGGCAAATTTGCCGGCGGGATAGCCGACGATCTTTTAAGTACATGCCTCCTTTCGTTCAATGGGAAAGTGGTAATTGCACCTTCGATGAACTGGAGAATGTACGAGAATCCTATTGTTCAGGAAAATCTTGAACGCCTTAAATCTATCGGTATAGTTCAGGTAGGACCGGAAAAGGGGACCCTTGCATGCGGCGAGGAGGGAGTCGGGAGAATGGCTGAGGTAAGTGAAATAATGGAAACCATAAAGTCGTCCCTGAGCAGTAAAGACCTTTCTAAAAAAAAAATTATCGTAACCGCAGGCCCGACACGCGAATATCTTGATCCGGTAAGATTTATATCCAACCGTTCATCGGGCAAGATGGGTTATGCCGTTGCAAGGGCATGTATAAGAAGGGGTGCCGATGTGATATTGATAAGCGGGCACTCATATCTTCGAACGCCGGGGAATTTAAAATCATTTATTTCTGTGGAGACCTCACAGGAGATGAGGGATGCTGTTTTTAAAAACCTTAGGGGAACGGATATAGTTATCATGGCAGCTGCTCCGGCAGATTTTTCTCCCGAGACTAAACGAAAAACTAAGATTGATAAGATGGATAAGCTCAATATCCATTTCAAGAATACCCCCGATATACTTTTAGAGATAGGAAGATTAAGGAACAGACCCCTACTGGTCGGATTTGCCGCAGAGACAGGCAACAGGCTTGATAGGGCAAGGACAAAACTTTTACAAAAAAAAACGGATATAATTGTATTTAATGATGTAACATCGCCGGGATCGGGTTTTGACGTGGATACGAACAGGATAACAATAATCGAGAAGAATAAAGAGACACCTTTTCCGTTGATGACAAAGGATGAAGCTGCCGAGGCAATCATGGATGCGGTCGTCAATTCTCTGCAGGGATAGCATTCAATCACATCAGTTCATGATCGTTGATTTTTATGCTGCATTCTCCACCGCATAGATCACAAAGGTTTCTTTCTCTCACTTTTCAATCGTCTACCGCAATTTTCCTATTACACTCTATTTATTCAGTCGTTCTAAAACCTTCTGTGCATCTTCCCAGACAAGCCATTTATCCTTGGGATTCCTAAGTAGATAGGCAGGATGGAATGTCGGCATCAGGGGGATATCATTAAATGTATGGAAGTGTCCCCTTATTTTGCTTATTGGAGTCTTCATGCCTATCAAGGTCTGGGTGGATATCCGGCCGAGGGAAACTATAACCTTTGGAGATATTATCTCAACTTGTTTTTCGATAAACGGCAGGCAGGCATTTATTTCATCATCTTCGGGGTCGCGGTTAAACGAAGGCCTGCACTTGACTATATTGCCTATATAAACATCCTCCCTCTTAAAGCCCATCTTTGTTATCAGACTCGTAAGTAGTTGCCCCGCCTTGCCGACAAACGGCCTTCCTTGAATATCTTCTTCCTCTCCAGGACCCTCGCCTATGAACATAATCTCTGCATCAACGCTTCCTTCTCCGAAAACAAGGTTTTTTCTACCCTTCGAGAGCTTACACCTCTGACAATCACCGATCTCATCACGCAGTTCTTTCAAAGCGGTTTCCTTTTGCCCGGAATTGAGCGGCGATGCACGATGCACGATGCACGATGCATGATTCATGGTGCATGATTTTGTATCCTGTATCTTGTATCCTGTATCTTGTATCGTTTTAAGCGGCAGCCTCTCAAATCCAAGTGCTTGATAGAATTCAAGAACAGCCTTGATATCTTTCAAAATTGCCTTATTGCTTTTTTGCATCTTCTCCTGAGCACCGATACCTGATATCTGTCTTCTATCTTTCTCCCCATTTGAGTTTTGTTCTCAACACCTGAAAATAATCTCTCTCAAAGGGGATAAGGAGTTTTGTCTTAAAAGGTGATCTCTTTACCTCAACGACATCTTCTTTTCTCAAAGAGAATCCCACCTGGCCGTCGAGTGTGAGAAACACGTCTTCACTCGGAGATTTCAGCACAACTTCTATCAAGACATCGTCGGGCAAAACCGTCGGCCGATTCGTGAGGGTATGCGGGCATATGGGCGTCAGAACAATACTGTCGAGTGTCGGATATAGAACGGGTCCGCCTGCCGAGAGAGAGTATGCAGTAGAACCGGTTGGAGTTGATACTATGAGCCCGTCGGCCTTGAATGTCGTAACATACGTTTTATTTATACAGGTTTCAAGGTCTATGATCCTTGCGAGAGCCCCCTTATTTATAACTACATCATTCAAGACGGTATACTCCGCAATCCTCTCTCCATGCCTGTGAATATGAGCCATGAGCATCAGCCTGTCTTCGGATAAACATTCTCCGGATAAAACCTTTTCCATCGCATCATAGAGTTCCTGTCTCTGGACCTCTGTGATAAAACCGAGACCTCCGAGATTAACCCCAAGTATAGGGATCCCCCTTTCACAAACCAGTCGTGCAACATTAAGCATCGTACCGTCGCCGCCCAAAACAACTATTACATCGGCAACCGACGGCATCTCCGATCGGGAATAACCTTTTACATTAAGTTTTGCAGCGGTCTCGATATCTAAAAATATCTCGATCCCTTTATTACCGAGCCATGGAAGGAACTCCTTTAATATCTCTATCGGCTCGGGCCGTCCGATCTTACATATAATCCCAATCTTTTTCATCTATTCCCTCAATCGTAATATCCCTTGTTTTATCATCTATAATAGCAAATTTTACCTTAATAAAATCCTCTGGAACTTCTCCGAGCCTCTCCGCCCATTCGATAACCGTAATCCCTCCGCTATAAATATAGTCCCAGATGCCTGCAGCATCGATATCTTTATCCTTTTCAATCCTGTAAAGGTCTATGTGATAAAGAGGGATCTCATTATTATATTCGGCGACTATCACGAAACTTGCACTCGCAACAATATTTGCAGGGATACCCGCCGCCTCTGCAATACCTTTAACAAACGTCGTCTTGCCGGCACCAAGTTCTCCATATAGACAAATAACCCCTCCGGCCTTGAGCAATCTTCCAAGCCGATAACCTATTATCCGGGTTTCATCGGGACTTCCTCTTTGGCAAAGAGGGGTTAGGGGAGATTTATTGAAAATTTATTTATTCAAAAATCCCCCTTCATCCCCCTTTGCCAAAGGGGGAATATAAGGACACCCCACAGCAGAGACTGTGGGGTATTGAAAATTTAATCAATGTTGCCACCATTATGGAACCCTTAATAATTTTTAAGTTTTCTTATCTTTTCAAGTGTGTCCTGATAGACGTCCTTCCTTGACGGGTTGAGTTCCATCGCCTTAAGTACGAGGGTAACCGCATCATCGAGATTTTCTTTCTTTGTGTAATAAAGCCATGCAAGATTATTATATGCAGCGGCGTTTTGGGAATCTTTTTTTATTGCCTTCTTGTAATATAATTCCGCCTCATCAAATCTTTTTTCTTGAAAATAGATATTACCGATGTATAAATATGCAGCCGGCAGTTTTTTTGATGCCTCCTTATATTCTTTCAGTGCATTGTCAAGTTCGCCTTTTTTCTCATATGCGACACCGAGGTTTATATGTTCCTCGGGACTAAGAGGGTCTTCGAGAACGATTATCCTTGGAAGGGAACAAGAAGAAAGCAGTGAATAGTGAATAGTGAATAGTGAATAGATAAAAAAATACAGTGCCTTTTTCTTTAAACTGTTCACTAAATACTGTTTACTATTCACTTTCTTTTTATAAGCAGCGTCCAGAACTTCGTTCTCTTCCACGACTTTATGAAGTCCTTCTCGGGTATAAACTTTGCCTTATCCCTTCCGGAATTTACTATCACGCCGTGTTCATTATATCCGATGACAACCATAAAATGATTTGACTGCAATATCGAGAATCCATAATCAACAAGGACTATCAGAGGAAATCCCGAATCTATATTGTTTTTCAAATCCTCCATGCCGCCGGAATATTGCCCGGCGATCAACCCCTTTTTCTGCGGATAAACAACCATATCGACATCCAGAGTGCCTCTCGCAGATTCGCTGTATATCTCCTCCGAGACCTCACCGGCCGTTACATCGATATTCAGGTAATTCATTACACCTGCAAGGGATGCAGGACCGCACCGATCCGTTTCCTGCGGATAAAAAGGGACATTCTCAATGATGTGCTTTTTCGATTCCTGAATATTACCGGTAGCAGCGCAGGCAAATAAGAAGTAAAAAGTAAGAAGTAAGAAGTGAAATTTTAACTTTCCACTTCTTACTTCCAATTTCTTATTTCCCATTTTATCTTGTAACTATGACCCTGCGGCCGGAAAGCTGAAGCAGCAAAACAACAAGTATGGCTACCACAAGAATAACGACTACTGCGCCGACCACATCATCTTTTCCAACCTTGAGATCGTCGATCCGGAGGGCTAACCCATGTATCTGCTGATCGCTCAGGGTGGTCAATTTCTTTTGTATCTCATCTTTTGTGAGGCCGAATTTCTCCAGTCTATCGCCGACCATCTTCATCTCAAGAACTTTCTGAATCTTTTCAAAGTCAGCAGTCCTATCTATCTGCGATACGATCATCAATTCCGAAGGCACAAGACCTGCATCGGCCCTTGGTGCAATCCCGATTATAAACATCGCGACCATTAAATACCATGATATATATCTTGTCAATGACTTCTTCATTCTACTCACCTCCTTTCTGCCGACTTCTGTTTTTTAAGGTAGTTTAAAGGCAACCTGATTACGCTTCCCTTTTCTATTAATTTAATATCTTTTATATCACTATTCAACCTTAGGAACTCGCTTAAAAAAGCACCGTAATCTTCATCGGTTAAAGTATACCCGCTTGACTCTATTATGTCCATTAAAGGGGAATCCCTTTCAACGGTAATATTCATAAAGTTTTTAATCTTCGATTCTTCAAGAGGTTTTATCTCATCAAGCCTCTTTTTAATAGTCTTCACCCGATTTTGAAATTCTCTTGTAAGGGCATCTGCCTCTTCCTGATTATTCAGGACATGCGGGGTAACCATTACCACCAGTTCGGTTTTACTGAACGAGTTGCTCGTTGTCGAAAACAGATGGCCTAAGACAGGAATATTGCTCAAGAACGGGATTCCGGATCTTCCTTCGCTCTTCGTCTCGCTTATCAATCCGCCTAAAACAAGCGAATGTCCGCTTTGAACAACCGCAGTGGTCTTGGCCTTCCTCGTATTAAAACCCTGGAAGTCCTGCCCGGCAATAGGTATCTTTTCTCCGAGCTGACTCTGTTCCTGCGTTATATCGAGGGTAACACGATTTTTTTCCGTTATATGCGGCTTAACCGTCAGGATCGTTCCGACTGTCTTATACTGTATCTGACCCGATGAAACAAGGGTCGTTCCGCCGGCTGTAGACGGCTGCTGCGTTAGTCCTGTTGCCACCGGTAGATCCTCGCCTATCTGTATATTCGCCTCTTTATTATCCATGGCAAGGATATGAGGGCTTGCAAGGACGTTTACCTTTCCGAATCCTGCAAATGCAGTAAGCAGGGCACCAAACCTATCGGGGTTAATAATGGACGCAAAATAGGATCCTGCCGGTCCTGAAACCGAAGTTATATCGGTATCGATAGTGCCGGGAAAATCAACGGAACTCGAATCGTATCCCGATAGACTCGTAAATTTACCTCCTCCGGCGTGTACAGGCGCCTTCAATAGCCACTCAATCCCCAACTTTGTAGAATCACTTAACTTTATCTCGGCTATCAGAACTTCAATAAGAACCTGTTTTACAGGCACGTCAAGTTTTTTCAATGTCTCGAGTATTGCAACATAACTCCTCGGGCTTGTCTTGACAAGAATACTATTTATATCCTCATATGCAACAATGACCATCTCGCCCTCGATCTCTCCAGGCAAACTTTCCGTTGTAACAGGCAAACCTTTGGGAGCAGTAGGAGGCGGTACGATAGGTCTTGGAACCACGCCCTTTGTCTCTTTCTTTTCCGAATATAGGTGCTTTAATATATCCGCAAGTTTCTTCGCCTCGCCGTTTTCGACATAATAAACGAATGTTCTGACCGACTCGAGTTCTACGGCAGACACATCAACGGCCTCGAGTACCTTCATAAATTTAACGAGCCCGGAAGGCAGAGAAGTAATTATCAGAAGATTGGTCGGCTCGTATACAACAATATCGGTACCGCGAGGCATCAGGTTTCTGAGGATATTAACTACGTCATTTGCCTTAACATGTTCAAGGGGAATTATCTGTGTAATGAAACTCGAGTCGATCTGAAATTTAGGTTCTTTTCCTATTTCGATAGGAACGGGCTGCTGTTTTGCCGTGTCTATAGGCACAATCCTATAAAACGCTCCGTCCTTCACTGCGGTCAGACCGTTCAATTCAAGGATGGTCTGGAATATCTGAAAAAGATCCCTTACGGGAAATTTCTTATAAGATTGGATCGTAACCTTTCCCGAGACACCCGCTCCGAGTATATAATTCATATTAAGAAGTTCTCCGATCGTGGATATTACCGTCTCGATGTCGGCCCCATCAAAATTTAATATTACATATTTTTCATCCGCCTCTTTTTCAATCCTGACCGGCTCAACTTTCTTTGTTTCTTTTGTCTCGGCAGGTCTTTGAGGCGGAAGTTCCGGCAACTTTATCTCCCCTGCCGTGGATGGCGTCTCCGTCTTTACTTCTTTAGCAGTCTGTCTTGGTGCACAGGAGGCAATTAAAAAAATAACCACAACGGATGAGACAATTCTCGAAAATATCATTTCCCCGACCTCGGATTTTTTATTGTCTTTATCTTATCGAGACTCAAAGATATCGTTTCTTCATTCCATCTAAGTTCAACGCTTCTCTGCTTAACATCGACAACCTCGATATCATCGAGCTTATCCCCTTTCCTTACAGGAACGGGTTTGGCCCTATCTTTTTCCAGATAGGCAATATAGTCTCCGTATTGGTCAAAAACAATCCCTCTAAGATTCACTTCCGGTCTCTTTGGTAGTTCTACGGGCTTCACCGGAACCAGTGATTTGGGTTGTGGTTGAACATATGTCCTTGTAGGACTGAACAGATCCTTGTCCACTATCTCGTTACCCCATCCGGTCTTATAAACAGGCGCAGGTTCCTTACTGCTGTTTACTACTTCACTGCCGCGGGCTTCGACGCCTTGCATCGGATCATACATTATTGCCTCTTCATACAAATCTTTTATTAATATCAAGATTACTATACATAATAGACTTAATATAAACCATCGTCTTATCATATTCTCATCAGCCCTGAAATCTGCATCTTTATTTTCAAGTCCCAGGGCGACTGTATGTTCACCACACTTATATATAATTTGTCGATCCTTATAAACCGTTTGCTTGAATCGACCTGTTTCAAAAACTCGCTAAGCTGCATTACCCATCCGATGGCCTCAATCTGAATCGGCAGTCCGGAATAGTATTTATACTTTACCACAGATAACGGTTTAATTGAGACTATTCTGATACCCGACATTTCTGCAAAATCCTGTATGTATCCCTGTAGTTTTGCAAATGCAAGGGATTCGTTCGTATCCTGCAAAGCACCGGACTCCATATCTTTAACTTCTTTTATTGCGGTCTCAAAACCGGTCCCCGTCTTTCCTGCAGATTTAAGAAATGACTCATATTTCCTGAGGGCGGCATATTTTGCCTCGAGTGACTCCCTGATTTCCGCCCTCTTTCCGACGAAGGGCATAATAAAAAAAACATATCCGGCAATTAACGCCATGCTGATCGCCGCTATGACGACCGACTTTCTCACTCCGAAACCTCCATCTTTATCGAAAATTTTTCCTGGCCGTTCTGCAATACAATGGGCGATGCAAATTCAACCTTTGTAAAGAACTTCGATTTACTGAGAGGCTCTATAATACTTGCCGCCCTTTTTGCAAACCCCTCTATCCCGACCTTGCCGTTTTCATCCACAGACATAGCGGTAAGCCATATATCCATCGGTAAAATCCTGCTTAATTCCGTCAGCACCTCTATATTAAGATTCTTTTTCCTCTGGAAGTCATACAAGAATTTTTTCTTCTCATAGACCGACTCCATCTTCTTCCTTTCATCGAGAAATCCCGACGCCTTACTTTTGATCCGTTCTATTTTCTTTTCAACGTTTCTCAGAGCTGAATAATCTTTATAATAAGAATATACCGCGGTAAAAAAGTACAGCATAACCGACAGAACCGTCATTGCGCCTATCGCATAGGGATAATAGTCTTTCTTTTTGGGTAGAAATCCTGCCGGCATAAAATTCAATTCGAGTCCCGATCTTCTCAGCACGGAAAGGGCAACCGAGTTCGGCAGAGATAATGGGAAAGTCTTTACATTTAACTTATCCCGGATATCCGGTTCGGGGGTACCGGCAATATATATGCTGCCGTAAGATTCGGCAAGTTTTTCGACTTCGGCTACAATATTTTTACCTTTCAAAACGACCCTGAATTGAACGGGTCTCTGATCCTTCAATACTGCGATGTAATAAGCGTCTTCCGCAGCATATATAAAGACGGCATCTTTTACCTTACCGGTTGAGATAAATTCATTGACCGCTTCTATAAAGGAACATCTTACGGCAAGAATATTTAATCCGGAATCCCTGACTATATTCAATAACCAGTTCATCCTGTCCTTTCTTATCGAGAATACCAGGTTCCTTGTTCTTTTTTGCGCCCTTTCAAGAATAGAAAAATCATAGATATATTCTTCGGGAGGCAGCGGCAGATATTTTTCCAGTTCATAAAACATGGCATTCCTTATATCGGTCCTGGACGATAACGGTATCTCAATGATATGATGTGAAAAATTGTTGAAAGCTAATCCTACTACTATTTTATCGGTATTATATTTTTTCTTTAATTTCTGGAATGTCTCTTTGATAACCGCCGTCCTCTCCTGTTCCGAAACAGGAAGACTTATATCTTCCGACTTAACGGGCTTTATCACACCGATTTTTTTATCGACTACGGATATTCTCAGAAGATAATTCTCAAAACTAATCCCTGCAACTCTCAATACTTTTCCTCCTCTCCATTACTTCTCAGGAAATAGTATTTATATTACCTGAATCTTATATTTTTTGGATTAATCCAAATAATGCAATTGAGAAAATGCAGATGTTGTGAAAAAATTTATTTTTCGATACATTAGTGTACCTTAAACTGATGATTACTACGCATATTTTTATCCATAACGCTATTCAAGATGATCTCAATAAATCATCGAGTTAAAGAAATTTTTGAACAATGTCTGCATTTTTCGGGTTAATCCTGCATATCATATTTTCTCATCTTATTAAATAAGCTCTTTCTGCTGATACCGAGACGTGCTGCCGCATCCGATCTCTTCCATTTTGTCTCCATAAGTGCATCTATTATAAGTTTTTTCTCTTCTTCTGCCTTTATCGCTTCTATCCTGTCTTTTGCCTTCATCTCCATAGGCATTACCCTGTCCCCCTTATATACCAGTTCTGCGATTGCCTCCCCGGTTATCGTATCGCCGTTTTCAAGGATTATAGCCCTCTGCATAAGATTCTCCATCTCTCTCACATTACCCGGCCAGTTATAATTCAGGAAAAATCTTATCGCGGATGACGAGATACCCTTAAATTTTTTTCCTATAATCTTGCTGTATTTCTTCAGAAAATAATCTGCCAGTAATGGGATATCGTCTTTTCTTTTCCTCAACGGCGGTACATTAATCTCGAACACCTTCACCCTGTAAAGAAGGTCCTCCCGGAACCTTCCATCCGAAACGGCAGCATTAAGGTCTTTATTCGTTGCCGATATCAGCCTCAGATCTACCTTTACGGTCTTTGTACCGCCAAGCCTCTCTATCTCCTTATTTTGCAAGACTCTTAACAACTTAGCCTGTAATCCATGGGAAATATCGCCGATCTCGTCAAGAAAAATACTCCCCCCGGACGCCCTCTCGAATTTTCCTATATGCTGTCTGGTTGCACCTGTAAAGGCGCCCTTTTCGTAACCGAATAGTTCCGATTCAAGCAGCGTTTCGGGGATCGCAGCACAGTTCACACTAACGAATTGGTTATTTCTCCTGTCACTAAGTTTATGTATGGTCATTGCGATTACCTCTTTCCCCGAACCGCTTTCACCGGTTATCAAAACCGTTACGTCTGTTGCCGCTACCTTTTTCGATAGTTCGACGGTCTTCTTCATCTCGGGACTCTCGGCAATAATCTCGTCCCTGAGGGCATTCTCGATACTTTCCGTTTTCAGGGCCTCAAGTTCCCTCTCCAATTCATATTTTTCGATAGCCCTGCTTATAACCGTCCTTACAACCTCTATATCGACAGGCTTGGTTAAAAAATCATATGCCCCTTGTTTTATTGCCCTTAGTGCAAGTTCTCTCGAACCATATGCGGTAATCATTATCACAGGCATAGAATAGCCTTCGCTTTTTATATGTTCAAGTACTTCTATACCGCTCATACCCGGCATCTTTTCATCGAGAAGTACAAGGCTGTAATCATTATTTTTCAGGCGGTCAATAACCTCGGGTCCGGCGATGGCGAAATCGAATTGGAACCCCTCCTTTTTTAGAAGCTCTCCGAGAAAAAACCGGATCCCGGCATCGTCATCCGCAACCAATATCCTATGCTCGCTCGCTTTAAAAGACATCACCTTTTGGATCCTAATGTACTGTTGATGATTTATTTTAGCATACCGATATGTATAAAAACCCTAAGATGAGAGTTGAGCTACTAAAAATAGAAGTGTTATAGTTATTCATGGGGAAAGTACCAATGAATAACTTATTCCGTAACCCAATCTCTCATCTATTCCTCATAGCCATTATCGGCCTTCTTGCCTACTCCAATACCTTTAATGTACCGTTTCTGTTTGATGATAAGTCTTTTATTGCTGAAAACCCTATAGTTAAAACCTTGAGCTTTTTTATTCAGCCTTCAAAGGCAAGGATGTTTAACACATCAAATAACGGTCTTGCAGGATACGAAACATTCAAACTGAGATACATCGGCTATCTTACCTTTGCTCTGAATTATAGAATACATGGCCTCGATGTTAGAGGTTATCACATTTTCAATCTTGCAATACATATTCTTAATGCAATACTTGTTTATTGGTTTGTAACGCTGACGCTCAGGATACCATACTTTAGCAGTCAGCTATCAGCAGTCAGCTATCAGGATAATACGGAAGATGAGAAGATAAGAAGATGGGAAGATAAGAATTTTTCAACTTCCCAACCTCTAAACTTCTCAACTTCTATTGCATTATTTTCTGCATTACTTTTCGTAAGCCATCCGATTCAGACTCAGGCCGTTACGTTTACTTGGCAAAGGGTTACTTCCCTCGCAACTTTTTTTTATTTGCTGTCATTGGTGATGTATATAAAATGGAGGCTCCTTAGTACGATAGAACGACAGAACGACAGTAAAGAAAAAATAGCATGGAGATTGCCGCACTGTCGCTCTGCCGGACTGTCGCTCTATTTAATCTCTCTCCTTTCCGCCGTTCTTGCTATGAAAACAAAGGAAATTGCATTTACACTTCCTGTTGTAATTGCCCTTTATGAATTCATGTTCTTTGAGGGAAAAATTAAGAGAAGGATTTTATATTTAAGCCCGCTTTTGCTTACAATGCTGTTTATACCTTTTTCGCTCATTAATGTAAATGGTTCAATACTAAACTTAATAAGTCATGCAAATGAGGTGTCTAAGGGAGCACAGGTATCGGTTCAGGATTATCTACTTACGCAGCTTAGGGTAATAGTCACATATATAAGATTATTGTTTTTTCCGATAAACCAGAACCTCGATTATGATTATCCGGTGTACAGTTCGTTCTTTGAATCTCAGATAGTTTTATCATTCCTTTTTTTGTTTTCTGTATTCGGGCTTGGGATATATTTGTTTTATCGCTCACGGGCAACGATACCCCCCTTTAATTCCCCCCTTATCAAGGGGGGATATAGGGGGGTGTCACGCATTACGCGTCACGTGTCACGGCTTATCGCCTTCGGAATCTTCTGGTTCTTTATAACATTATCCGTCGAATCGAGCATTATGCCCATCTCACCTTTTTTTCTGGTTACGTCCGAAGATATGGGTAAATATTTTTTTGATATCGAGATTATTTTTGAGCACAGGATGTATCTACCATCCATAGGGTTAATCATAGCCTTTAGCACTGCGTTATTTTATGTTTTGCAACGGCTTGACAGTGCGACAGTTCAACAGAACGACAGTACGGCAAAACAGAGCAGTAGTTTTTCTTTTCTTCCTGCCGCTCTGTCGCTCTATTGCTCTGTCGCTCTAATAATTTTTTTTCCAATTACAACTTATCGGAGAAATACTATATGGCAGAGTGAAAGAAGTCTCTGGGAAGACGTGGTAAAAAAGAGTCCTAATAAACCGGGGGGACACAATAATCTTGGAGTCTTCTACAATAAAAAGGGCTTAACCGATAAGGCGATAGAACAATTAGGTACCGTATTAAGGCTAAGACCAAATTATGTTGATGCCTATAACAGTCTCGGTATTATTTATAACAATAAAGGTTTAATTAACAGGGCAATGGAATATTTAGAGATTGCATTAAGGTTAAGACCGGATAATCCGGAAACACATTACAATCTTGGTATTGTTTATACTGCTCAGAGATTAACCGATGAGGCGATTAAACATTTGGAAATTGCTATCCGTTTAAAACCGTATTACCCGAAAGCCCATAACAATCTCGGGATTGCATATTGGGGAAAGGGGTTGCTCGATAAGGCATCGAACGAGTTTCAAACCGCCATTATGTTCGAACCCGACTATCCGGAGGCTCATAATAATCTTGGTAATATTTATTATGCTCAGGGACTACTGGATGCGGCAATACAGGAATATAAAATTGCAATAAATCTAAACCCTAAATATGTAGATGCCCGCAATAATCTTGGCAGTGCCTATATGGATAAGGGATGGATTGATATGTCTATAAAACAATTCCAGATTGCTATTAAATTAAAACCCGATTATGCTGAGGCTTATAATAATCTTGGTTTGGGTTATGAACAAAAAGGATTACCTGATATGGCTGTAATGCAATATCGCACTGCTTTACGCATTAACCCGGAAGATGAAAGCTCGAGAAATAATCTTCATAGAATTCTAAGGTGACATAATGGGTGGAGAGGATGGCAGACTGCTTCTACCACCCTCTCACCATTTTTATCTAATTATTGATAATATAAGTTGCTGCATTTATCAGTATATCCGCAGTGCTTTCACTTATTTGATTTCCTGATTGAGCTTCGACATAGTTGATAAACGCCTGCATTATGTTATCCGATTCATGGTCGTTTCCGTTGTTTTTGGCGTCAAGGGCATTATTGAGCATCGAAATCAGACTGTTTGCAATCCCTCCATCAATATTATAATGTATCTCCTTTACACCGGAATCGGAATCTACCGCCGCTAATGAAATAGTCACATCTGAAATGTACCAGTCATTGATGCCAAGATATCCGGATATGGTGGCAGTAGTACTTGGTACCGTGATATCTACAGGCGTGCAGGGCGTACAATTAATAGAATAACCATAGAGTTTATCACATTTATTGCCGCTTTCCGTCAGAATACTTATACTCGTATCAGTCCAAAAATCATACAGTTTATTGTTACAAGCAGTATTATCCGTTAAAGTAACATCTCTGCTAAAATACCAAATATATACCCCGTACTGATTATTTGATACGGTATTGTTCGTGAGAATGGAATAACTGGCATCTCCGAGAATAATTCCGTACCGATTGTTTGATACAATATTAGTTGTAAGAATATTGTTACTGCTATCACCGAGATATATACCATAGGAATTGTTTGATGCAGTATTGTTCGTGAGGGTATTGCCACTGCTTTCATATCCAAGATTAATTCCATATCCGTTCGAGACAGTTGTATTGTCTGTGAGAATATTACTGTAGGAATGTATATAAATTCCGCGATCGCTGTACTGGACAGTATTGCCCGATAGCGTATTACTGTGACTAAGGGGATCGAGATATATTCCAATATTGTTACTCGATATACTATTTCCTGTAAAGGTATTGTTTATACTATCGTACACAACTTCGATCCCAAAGATATTATTCGATATGGTATTCCCTGTGAATGTGCTGTTGGTTGAAAATAACGGGTTGATTCCACTGATAAATCCCTCGATGGTCAGATTTTTAATAGTAACACCTTTTTTCCACGTAACCTGAATCCCATGACCGGTGCCCGCCCCTGTTACCGTATGACCATTGCCATCGAGAGTAACATAACTACTGTCAATCTGTATGGTCTCATTGACATCGGATGTTAGTGTACAGGTTCTGGCTGACCAATTCCATTCTCCTATTAGATAGCAATCCCCACCTGTCGAATCGTTTCTAATGAATTTTGTGCTCTTTCTCGGCTGGATAAAAACAAGATGCGACTGGCTTATATCTTGTGTCCATGAATAACTGCCATTTCCGTCTGTTGTGAATTCAACAAGATTATGATAGTCATCCTCATATTTGTAATATTTTGTTGAAGCTAAGAATCCGATGACAGTTATCTGCGTTGATGTCGCTGCTAAGGCTGGCTCAATATACATAGTAACCATTTCGGGAACCGACTCCAGCCTCAGAGTTATTGTCTCTGAACTATCAAGGGTAACATTGAGATATTCGCTGTCTGCTACCTCAAAATGAATACCTGTGCCTTCGACTGTGCCGAGTATCAGGTAATCCGATGAAGTTATACCATCCGTTGTTTCTGCCCATGCAGGCACATAAAAGAAAAGTCCAAACACCAAAATAATGGAAAACATTAAAAACTTTTTCATAATTGATTACCTCCGCTATTTTTTATTTTTCCAAAAACTACCGGATTCCGCATCAAGTGCGGAATGACAAACCGAATTTTGAAGCAACGATTTCAAATCTTCAAGGCGGAACACCGGAAGAAACACTTGTGTCTTTATTATTCGGAGGGATCAAAATATCCTCCCCAACGAAACGCCCGTCATTCCGGCTCGTCTGGAATCTTTCTGAAAGACTCCCGATTCTCCTCGGCGAATCCGCCTGAGTGCGGACAAGCGGGAGCGACAGAAAAGGAAGCGCAATTTTTTGAAAAAAGATTTTATTAAGGAGTAGTACTGACTGACTGACTGACTGACTGACTGACTGACTGACTGACTAACTGACTGACTGCAATAGCGATGCCAGATTAAAATTCAGTGCTGAAAACATAACAAATCGCTGAGACAAGTTTTTTTCCACCCGACCCCTATTTTTTGACTTGTACTTTTATAGCATTAAGGAAAAATTTATGTCAAGCGTTTTTTGCTTCTCGTTGCTTCTTCTTTTTAATTGATTTTTCTATAACCTTTTAGAACGTCAATAAAAATCATTTGGCACATTCATATAACGAACTATTCGGATTTTTTTCTACAATGGGATTCGGGCATCATAGAGGGTGTTGACAGAATATTCCGTTTAGGTAATGATTTTATCATGAAAGATATGGAACGGACATTTACCAGAGTTGAGATAGAAAAAGTGTACGGCAGCAATTTCACGGACGGCAATAAGGTACAACTACTATGGAAAGGAGAAGAATTATTTAAAGGGATATTTGATTCCATCGCCTGCGCCAAGAGGCTCATTTGTCTTGAATTTTATATATTCCGCAATGATGAGACCGGGATTAAACTTGCGAGGTTGTTGAAAAAAAAGGCACGCGAAGGGGTCTACATATACATTCTCTACGACCATTTCGGATCCTTTGGAACACCGCTGCAGTTCTGGACGGAATTGAAAAAGGCGCACATTAATGTCAGGGCATCGCATCCCTTCAAATGGACTGCTCCTTTGACATACGCACACCGCGACCATAAAAAGCTTATCATTATAGACGGGGAAAAGGCATTCACAGGCGGATTAAATATAGCAAACGAGTATAGAGGATACTACTTTAAAAGGCTAAGGCGGCGTCAGAGTGCATGGAGAGATACCGGGATCATGATCGAAGGCCCGATCGCACTGAGACTGCTTAGGGAATTTAAAAAAAGCTGGGTGATATGGGGAGGGGAACCGATCATATACGATATAGATAAGAGTGCGGAAACTATAGGTGACGGGCTGCCCGCACTTCCTATCTTCGCAAGCTCATCGAGGGGAAGGAGAAAACTCAGACGTTTGTTATATTACAGCATTAATCATGCAAGACAGAGCATATACCTCACAACCGCATATTTTACCCCGAGCAGAAGGATGATAGACGCACTGTCCGGGGCCGTAGAAAGAGGGATAGATGTTAAACTGCTCTTACCGATGGAAAGCGACGTACCTGCTGCACATTATGCAGCCAGGGCTTCATTCACGAGACTGCTGAGAGCCGGTGTCGAGATATACAACTACAAGGGTGAGATATTGCATGCCAAGACCTCGGTGTTCGACGGGAGATGGAGTATTATAGGTTCTGCAAATCTCGATTTCCAATCCCTAAGATGGAATGACGAGGGGAACGTGGGGATACTCGATGAAGGGTTCGGTCATCAGATGACGAACGTCTTTACCGATGACATAAAACATTCGCTTAAAATAGAACCGGAACAATGGAAAAGCCGGGACTTCTTCGAAAAAATCAAAGAGAAATTCTTTGCCTTATTCAGGAGGAGGTTGTAGATTTTAATGCCCTTTCCAACAGCTTTAGAAATCTTGCGCGCAGCATCTCCTTGGCCCCGAAATTCTTCAGGTGTTCGGTTGTTATCTGGCAGTCAATGAAATGAATTTTCTTTTCTGCCGATCTTTGAACGAGGGTCACAAACGCAACCTTCGGGGGAAGGGAAAATGAGAGCATCTGTTAATTGAAAGATAGGCATTAGAATTTATGAAAAATATTGCATCCGGTTTTCGGTTTCTGAACTACGAATACCTGAAAACCGGTTTATCCTCTTTCAGATCAATAAAAACCTTTCCGCCCTTTTTCAACTTTCCAAACAGCACTTCATCGGAAAGGACGTTTTACCTACCCCCGTAGGTCCGAGGAAAAGGAAAGACCCGATCGGTTTGTCGGGAGAAGCCATTCCTGCCCGGATCCTCTTTATGGCCGACACTAAAGAGACGATTGCCTTATCCTGACCGAATACAACATCTTTTAGCTCCGTATCGAGGCGCATCAATTTTCTTGTCTCGGATGTCGAGATGGTTTGTGCGGGTATCTTTGCAATACCTGCAACCGTTCTTTCTATTTCAGGGACGCCTATAGTATTTCCGATCTTTTTAGAGATACCGAGTTTAAAAACAGCCCCTGCCTCATCAATCACATCAATTGCCTTGTCGGGAAGGTACTTGTCGTTTATGTATTTTGCAGAGAGTTCTGCTGCCGCCTTTAGTGCACTCTTCGTATATCCGACTCCATGAAATTCTTCATAGTAAGATTTTAATCCTTCGAGGATTTTTATAGTATCTTCGACGTCGGGCTCCTGAAGTTCGATCTTTTGGAATCTTCTCGAAAGTGCGCGGTCTTTCTCAAAATAATTTTTATATTCCTCATAAGTGCTTGCGCCAATACAGCGCAGTTTTCCGGAATTCAGTATCGGTTTAAGGATATTCGATGCATCCATAGAACCGCCGCTCGTTGCACCCGCACCTACCACTGTGTGTATTTCGTCAATAAAAAGTATCGCCCCCTGAATCGCCTCGAGGCTTTTGATAGTTGATTTCAATCGAGCCTCAAAATCACCCCTGAATCTTGTGCCTGCAAGCAATGCCCCCATATCGAGAGAGAATATCTTCGACTTCTTTAATGCTGCGTACGAATCCTGTTCATAAAATATCGCAGCCAGTATATCGCCCGAATCAACTTCTTCCTTACCCGCAGAACGGACATGATTCAATGCCCTCTGTATCGTCCTGTGGAAACCTATGGTCTGCCGTGGAACGACATCCGGGGCATTTTGTATCTTCGGGATATTTGCCTCGAAATATTTTTCAATCTCCTGCTTCATCCTCGATATATTTCCGCCGCAGTTTACGATTATGGAAGCACCCGATTCATCATGAAGTACGGCATATAGGAGATGCTCTATAGTAAGATATTCATAGTTTTTTACCCTCACATCCTTTATCGTTGCCTCAAGAATTAATTCGAGTTCTTTATTGATCATACCTTCTCCATCGCGCATCTCAGAGGGAATTCATTCTCTTTTGCAAGCTTATGAACCGTATCTACCTTTGTCTCTGCAATCTCCCTAACAAAAACACCCGCAAGCCCCTTTCCATTTTTATGAACGTGAAGCATTATTTGAGTTGCCTCGACAGACGATTTGTGAAAGACTTCCTCAAGGACATGGACGACGAATTCCATAGTCGTATAGTCGTCGTTGATCAAATAAACATTATAATAGGGAGGAGTTTTTGTCTTTTGTTCCGACTTTTCCTCAAGTTCATGTATCGTTTTGATTTCGCCGCTCATCATATATTATATTAACACATGGCAATCGGTGGGATGTTTTCTTAGCAAGATTAAGAAGGGCAGAGGATGGGGAGGGGAAATAGAAGCGGTATTCTGAGAAAAAAATCGGATTTACTGCTTTTTGCTTCATGAAGTTAAATGAATTTTGAAGGCACGAATTTCGGACAGTTTTTCTCGCTAATTCTGCGGGCAGATTCACTTATAAATTTCGTGTGTCCCGACATCCAGGAATAGTACCTCGTCATCGGTAAGAAAAATAAATTTTATCCTATAAAAGTAGTTTATTGAAAATGCCCATGCTTCCTTTTCCAGTCCAGTTAACCTGTGAGTTTTTAAACGGGGGTCAAACGGATTTTTACGAAAAAGGAGCTCTTGCTCTTTGGCTTTTTCTTTTATTCTTTTGGGAAGGCTTTTGTACCTTTTCTCAAAGCGGGGAGAAACGGTTATTCGCATCATTTAGTCTAAATCAGATAAAGACTTAATGGTCTTACATCTGCATTTACGATGCTCCCTCAAACCCTCTTCGACCAGCTTATCAAGATTTTCTGCTTCTTTACCCTTCAGATAGTAGGTCGGCACGGCCCTTTCGCATAGCTTCCGGTACTCTTTCAGGGACAGAATTACGATGGCGCCCTTCTTATCAACTTCGCTTCTGGATATACTCACTGTTTTTTTTGTTGTTATCGTTGTAGGCATAGATTAATTATAAATACTCACCCTTTAAAAAGCAAACTAAATCCAGTCCGCGGTCGTGTCATTGTTATGCGAAACCATTTGCCATCAAAGAGAATTCTCCCTGAACTCGTTTTTTCTCCGCCATTCCGGCTTTGTCCGGAATCTTTCCTTACAGCAAGAAGGAGTCCCGACACGCTTCGCTTGCGGGAATAACGAGCGTGTGGCTTTATTTATGTATTCCTTAGTAATAGAACAACCTTTTCCTTCTTCGTCCCTGATGTTAAATGTTTAATGAATTTTGAAGGCACGAGCGTCAGCATCTTTTTTTCTCCAGTTGATTACAATGTTTCAGAAATTTCCGAGTGTTTTCAACCTTATTTAAATGCTCTTTTCGCACTTTCTTCCCTAACCTCGAAAAATCGCCTTCAAGTAGAGATTCATCAATAGTTTTGTCAATGGAATAATTTTCTATCCAATTGATACAAAGCATCTTTTCATCCTTATATGACATCTCACATTTATCATCTCTCACTAAAACTCCATCTTTCATGGACACATTATATTCAACTAAAAGCGTGGCATCCAAATTATAATTATGAGACATAACAAAATTTGTGCAATTAGGCGTTAATATTACGCCAGCCCATTCCTGCTTCCTTTCATACTTTTCTGCATCTACGTATGCAGGGCCAAAGAAAAATCCCGATTCATTGTCAAAATAGAAATCACCATGAGATATCGCTCCACGAGTTGGAAAGCTTTTGCTAAAAGCCATTGGAATGATTGCGGCAACAATGCCGGTTAGTCTGTCGAAGTTTTCTTTAGAATCATTGGGTGTAAATAAAAGCAAACTATCAGATATAAATAACCACTGCAGAGAAGATTTTTGGCATAGTATTTTCAGGTCACCCCGTAAATAATCTATCAAAGTGTATAATGTTTCTGGGTCATGACTTTCTACTAATTCTTTAAATCCTAAAATATCCAAATAGCAAACAAAAGATTTCTTATATTCTAATTTGTTGTTGTCTATGTTGCTCACGATATGAACTCCACGCCAACTATTGCCAGTTCAGGCTGCAAGTATTCAGTCATTTTTTACTGATTTCCTTCCTATGTATACCCAAAATGTACCGCCCCTTTTATTTTTTTCTCCTTCCTTGCCTTCAAAATTCAACCTCCACATCCGGATGTTCGCTCTTGAATTTCTTAATTTCTGTGTCGCTGATTTTGGTTCTTGCCCTACGCAGTTCCTTTAAGATGTGATGCTGGATGTCCTCAAAATATGCCTGTGTTTCCATATAAGTTTTACTCTGCCCTAAACTATCACACCCTGAATGATTCTATCAAGAAGAAAAAAAGGGATGAAAAAAAAGGAATAACACCCCGCGAATTGCCATCACATAAAAATCCTACACTGCTATCTCAAACGCGCTTCTGTCATGCTTAGTCACCGGCACCATTTTGTTATCTGTTTCTTTCCTCTCAATCAGCCTTTTTCATACCCAGACTATTTTCACCAAATGCTCCACTTTTTTAAATTCGGGATCACCGGTTACAATTACAGCTTTGTGTTCTATGGCAGATGCAAGTGCAAAGCAGTCGGCGTACGAGATGCTGTATTGAGCCTTGAATTCTGCTGCATGGAATATCAGGCTATTAGGCACAGGCAAAAGGGTAAAGTTCAATCGCTCGATATTGGCAAGTACCTCTAATTTTTTCTGATCGCCGAATTCCCTTTTCGTGGAATAGATTATCTCTCCCAGGTTAATAGCACTAATATATTTACTGCCGCCGGTTTTTTTAATATCTTCCAGAACATGAACAACCTTTTCATATCCCTTTTCTTTTTGAAAAAGTTTCAAAAGGGCATAGCTGTCGAAAACAAATGATTCCTTGTGCATTATCTGAATTCAACCTTCCGTTCCTTCAGAAGTCTTTCCGATAGGGAGGGCTTAGATGGTAATATGCCGCAAGATGCCTTGATCGGGTCCTCAACAGGCGGAATGAGATAGATGATCCCCCCGTACTCCATGATCTGGATTTTGGTGCCGGGTTTTATGTTATGCCTCTTCCTTATATCGGCAGGTATGACAATTTGTCCTTTAGACAATGTCTTAACCGTAGCCATAATTTCTAACCTCCTTAAAAAAAGTTATACGATTTATTTTAAACGTATAACTTCTCGAAAGATTTGTCAATACCTGTTATTTGGTGTTATTGGGGCAACGAATACACTGCGGCAGAGACCATAGGCGTAAAACATATTTCTCACACGCCCGGCAGCCGGATTATGAATTTCGTCTTCCCTCTTGCAGTCTCTACTTCTATATCCCCGCCGATATTCTTTATTGCATCCCTCGCAATCTTCAACCCCATCCCGTGCCCGCCGCCTTTAGTGGTTACATCCACCTCGAATATCCTGTCTACAAGTATTGCAGGACTTACCTCCGAATCGCTGCATATCTCGATCTTTGTCCTATTATCAGCCTTTTGTGTCTTTATGCTTATCTCCCCATCTTCCCTCACTGCTTCGTACGCGTTCAGGACTATGTTATAGATGGCGTGAAACAGCCGCTCGTCTTTTATCTGCATTCCATCAGCCGTCTTGTCGTACTCTTCCGTAACCTTTACAATTTTGCCCTTCACAGCCTGGCCGCACAAAAGCACAATTCTGTGTATCATCTCCCTGAGATTTTCCTTGTCCGGGACTGTCGTCTTTTTCTCGAAAAGTGTATCCACAACCCTGTTCAGTCTCTCGATTTCCGAGAGTATCATGGTGATATAGATTTTTTTTTGCTCGTCATCCTTCATATCTTCGCCTATAAGCTGGGTCAGACCCTTGATCGAGGCTAATGGATTCCTTACTTCATGTGCGACTTCCATTGCCATCGTTCCGATGCCGGCCAATCGCTCTGTCCTTTGCATCTCTTCGTGCATCTTCTTTATTTTTGTAATATCCATAAAATCGAGAACCGCTCCGTCTACCGTGTCTTTACCCTTTACCGGTGAAAGCGTATAACCGATTATACATTCCTTTTTATTTATCATTGCAGTCAGCTCGGAGGTTACTTCTTCCCCTTTCATAACCTTCTCAAAATCCTTTGATATATCTATCAGATAATCAATATTTTTACCTGTCGCATCCGATTCCGAACATCCGAGGATATAACAGGCATGAGGATTTATCATTGTTATCTCCCCGCGTTTATTCATCACTATTATCCCTCCGGTCATGCTTCCGAGCAGGGACGTATAATCCCTCAACGAGGTCGCTATCCTCGTGAACTCCTTCCCGAGCGAACCGAATTCCTCTATATCTTTATCCCCTGTATTCCTAAGCAATCTCCTTGCGGATATTACAAGGCCATACGCAACGATTAAACCCGCGACAAATGCCGCAGCCGCAAAGATATACGTCCACTGCTCTATTGACCTGTAGATTAAAAAAAGTTCGCTCGTTGCGATGACACGCATTTGAAGGATGGATCTGAATTTTGTCAAAAAGATAAGAGGGATAGCCAATGCAAAGACGGAAAAAAATACCGGCAGGAATACATAGAGACTGAGATAAAATCGTCTCTGTAAGAAGGCAAATCTTATCTTTTCATAACGTGTATCATGTCCCATATAGGAAGGAATATCCCCAGTGCAAGAAAAAGTATTATCCCTGCAAGAAAGACCATCAGGATCGGCTCCAGGGTGGTTGATAGATTTTTAATAGCATACTCGACCTCGAGGTCGTAATAGTCGGACACCTTTATAAGCATATCGTCGAGTGCGCCCGTCTCTTCTCCGACTGCAACCATCTGCGTAACCATAGGCGGAAAGACCATTGTGCTTGCCATCGGTTGAGCCAACCCCTTGCCTTCGCGCACACTCTCCTTAACCACTTCGACCGCCCTCGCAATTATTACGTTCCCCAATGTCCCTGAAACTATATCGAGCGTGTGCAGCATAGGGATACCGCTTCGATAGAGGGTGGAAAAAATCCTTGCGAATCTCGACATAACCGTCTTTTCGACAACAGACCCTATTACGGGAATCCTGAGTTTAAGCTTATCCCAGTTCCACCTACCCGGCGCAGAACTTATATAACTTTTTATCATAAAAAAAATACCTGCAGCAACGGCTATTAAAAGAGGCCAGTACGTCCTTATCGCCTTGTTTATAAAGATAAGTATCCGGGTCGGAAGAGGCAATACTACCTTTGAGGCCTCATACATCGAGGCAAACTTTGGAACGACAAATGTGGTGAGCACGAAAAACGCTATTGTTATGGCTACCACAACAATAGTGGGATACCTTGTCGCAGCCTTCAACCGGGCCTTCGTAGCAGCCTCGTGTTCTAAAAGAGAAGCCAATCTTTCAAGGATATCGTCGAGGACTCCGGCCTCCTCCCCAACCTTCACCATACTGACATACAGCGGTGAGAATACTGAGGAGAATTTTGCGAGTGCATCCGAAAAGGAACTTCCGCCTTCTACATCTTTTCTTATCGCCTCTATAATAATCCGCAATCTTTTATTCCTTGTCTGCTCCAAAAGGGTATCCAGACCTCTGATAAATGAGATACCTGCCGTAACAAGGGTTGCAAGCTGCCTGCTGAAGACTATCAGATCCTCTGCCTTTATCCTATCGAAAAGCTGCCAACCCTTATCTGCCGGGCTAACCTCCCCGGCTTCTATCTTTATCGGAATGTATCCCTTTGAAAAGAGCTGTTCTGCAACGGCGTCAGGCGTCGGTGCATTAAGAACACCGCTTACAACCTCTCCTGCCTGGGTCCTTACTTTATAGACATACGCAGGCATTATCCAATCTCCTGTGTTACCCTCAGAACCTCTTCTATTGTTGTAAGACCCTCTACAACCTTAAGGAGTCCCTCATTCCTCATGGGACTGAAACCCTCTTTCAATGCCTGTTCCTTAATCTCGGTTGCCGTAGCCTTTTCTACTATAAGTTTTTTTATCCCTTCCGTGATCAATAATAATTCGAATAACCCTTCACGTCCGAGATATCCTGTAAATCGGCATTCATTACAACCCTTACCCCTCTGCAGAAGGATTTTGCCTTTTATGCCTATACTCTGGAGTATGTCAATCTCGGCGGTGAAACTCTCCTTACAGTAAGGACATACCTTGGTAATAAGCCTCTGGCCTAATACCCCGACGAGAGAGGATGTTATAAGAAAGGGCTCGACACCCATATCTATCAACCTTGCTATCGCACCAACCGAATCATTTGTGTGGAGTGTGCTCAAGACAAGATGTCCTGTCAGTGCTGCGTGGGTTGCAATCGATGCCGTCTCGATATCCCTGATCTCCCCGATCATTATTATATCGGGATCCTGCCTGAGAATTGACCTTAGACCCGACGCAAATGTAAGACCGGCCTTAGGATTGATCTGTACCTGATTTATACCTGGAAGGTTATATTCTATGGGGTCCTCTATCGTAACTATGTTTTTCTCAGCCGTACTTATGTTCCTGAGAGAAGAATACATTGTTGTCGTCTTACCACAGCCGGTAGGTCCCGTTGCCAGTACAAATCCGTAGGGTTTACTAATAAGTCTTTCATATTCCCGCAGTACATTCTCGGAAAATCCGAGTTCTTTAAGCTGGAGTTGAGGAAGTCCGGCGGTCTTTTCGAGCAGCCGCATAACAATTTTTTCTCCGTGCATCGTCGGCAGAGTCGAGGATCTTACATCGAACTGCCTGCCCTCGATATTTATCGGGAATCTACCATCCTGAGACACCCTCTTCTCCGCTATATCCATACCGGAAAGTATCTTCAGCCTTGATATAATCCCGGCATGAAGATGCTTCGGAGGGGTCATGGCATCGTGCAGTCTCCCGTCAATCCTGAATCTGACCCTCAGAGAAGCCTCGTAAGGTTCTATATGTATATCGCTTGCCCTGTCCTTTACGGCCTGTGTCATCATGGTATTGACAAGCTTTACGATGGGTGTATCTTCAAGCATTGCCTCAGCCGCCATAATAATCTTTTCCTTTTCAGGATAAGACACATCCGCGGCCTTTATTATATCTTCCACCTCTTCCTTCCCCCTATAATACTTATCG
>JACQXD010000088.1 GCA_016208875.1 Nitrospirota bacterium | reverse complement strand
GATGTACAGGATGAAGGTCTATTTTGAAGACGCGGGTAAATGGGCTTTCATGAAAAATATGGGTATGCCCGGTGCAATTGAAAAAGAGATAACCGAAATGGCCGTTTCAAAGTTAAAATAACCTGCAAATTAACCATAACGGTGCACATAAATTAAGCGTATAGGCATACTTCAAATCTTTAACGCTCTTGCAGTATGCCTGCACGCTATCCATCACCGCCTCTCTTATTATAAGATATTGTAAAACGTATGCTCGACGTGACGATTCATAAAGGCCGCCCGGATAGGCCGGCGGTGATATTCATCCACGGTCTTGGGATGGATAAGAGGATATGGGTGAATCCCGACGATGCCAGAATACTCGGCGGAAGCCTGCCGCTGAAATATATCCTCTCAAAAAAACCGGCTTCTATATTATATAAGCAAGGGGTTGTATACAAGAGATTTACTGTCGGCGATAGGCCGGAAGTGTTGGGGACATCTTTTACAGACCTACTGTTATCAGGGTACACAGTAGCTGCATGGAGCCAGAAAAGGCCGGCAGGACCTATGGATATCGCCGTGGAAGAACTGCGGGAGATGATAAACAAGGTTAATAGACACAGTAAGGCAGGCATTATCCTTATTGGCCATAGCAGGGGCGGGCTCATTGCGAGGAAGTATCTTGAGACTGCAGACAGTCGTGTAAGGGGACTCATAACTATTGCTACCCCTCACATGGGGAGCTCGATAGCAAAATGGGTACAATATATCTCGCCTCTGGCGTCGTCAATAAGTCCATTGATACATGAGGGTGATAGGAAAAAATTCTCTTTCACGGTTAAGCGTATCCTGAATTTTATAGGCGGCAAGGCCATAAGAGAACTCCTTCCTGATTCGGAGTTTTTCAGGTTGCTTAAGCCTGTGGAATTCAACGGTATGTTTTGTATGTCTTTCGGCGGAACAAGTCCGAGTCTTTTCACCATTTACAGATGGAAGATAAAGGACAAGGGAAGGGGCAAGGGGTTTGAGCCCGAGGCATTGTTTTCGTTTCCGGATATCCTTGAAATGATAATCCCGAAAAGACTTTTCCCGGACGAATTGAGGAACGGTCACGGCGACGGGCTGGTATCCGCTCACAGTTCTAAACTGCCATACTGTGATAATCACTACAACTATCGTGTCAATCATGCAGGTATATTATTCAACGAGAGGGTGAGGGAAAGGATCGCAAATGCAGTGAAGGACATTTAACCCGCCTATTCTTCCGATCGAGAGTACAAAGATACTTTGTCTTTGACAAACACATCCCCACTTCTTCCGCCTCTCTGTCAGTGCTTTCTGAAGCATATCCGAAGCCCTGAATCCGCAGTTAATGCTATAATCCTCAATGAAAAAATCAGGCAGGTATAAAACTCAACAAATAAAAAAACACCAGTAAGGTATAATTTATTCTATGGAATTCAAAAAGGTCATTACAACCATTCTTCTCGAACTGGATAAACATAATATTCCCTATACACTGATTGGAGCCGTTGCAATGGGATTCTGGGGGGTGCAGAGGGATACATTGGATGTGGATGTACTGGTAAAAGAAAGAGACAGAGAAAAAGTTATAGCTTTAATAAAGTCTTTAGGTTATGACCATGTAGTAAGCTCCAAATTTGCCGATCAGTTTTCACATATTCTTAAAGACATGGGGTTGATAGATTTTCTTTATACAAGAAAAGAAAAGGGGATAATAGAGTCAAGCATGAGCTTTAAAATTGGAGAGTTATATCTTCATGTTGCCCTGCCGGAGGATATTATCGGGATGAAACTCGATGGAATCCGTAATAATCCCAAGAGAGAAATGAAGGATTGGGCTGATATTCAGTCTATAGTCGAGTTTATCGGTGACGAGCTTGACTGGGAAAAAATCAAGCATTATTGTAAGATAACCGATATGGAGAGTGCGTATGAGAAAATCCGTAGTTTTAGGTGATATAACAGAAGATGAATTAGAGGAATTTAACACTGCCACCGAAACCATGAGGCGGAATAGACCCCGTTTAACCGGTGTGGAGGCTGTTGATACTTATTTGCAATTTCTTGAAGATCGGCAATCGCTCTTTAACATTTCTAAAAGAATCCACAGGAAGTGCCCTATAGAAAAGAGTCGCATTTTATAAGTTATCAACTTTTAGAGTATTAGAGTTTAGAGTATTGAGTGACACATCCCTATTCCCTCCGGTTCTCTGTCAGTGCTTTCTAAAGCTTTAACAATGCGATAAAATATTAGAAACATTTAGATCTTACTTTATCTTATCCCTCCACTCTCTCGCCTTTGACATTATATCTTCTTCATCGGCAGTGCACAGCCGTCCGTTATCCACGATAAGCCTGCCGTTAACAAAAACCGTCTCGAAATCGGACGCCCTCGCAGAATAAACCAAATGCGAATAGATATCATACATAGGTGTGAGATGAGGTTTATCGAGATTCAAGATTGCAATATCTGCAGCCTTGCCTTTTTCGATGCTGCCCGTTATCTTCCCGAGTCCAAGTACCTCTGCGCCCCATTGAGTTGCCATTAATAAGGCTGTCTTTGCATCAAGAGCAGTTGGGTTATTAGAAATTGCCTTATGAACCTTTGCAGCAGTAGACATCTCGCTTAATATATTCAGATCATTATTGCTCGCAGCACTATCGGTACCAAAACTTACCTTTATCCCTGCCTTAAGCATCTGAGGGACAGGCGCAATCCCGGAACCGAGTTTAAGATTGCTCTCTATGCAGTGGGAGACTCCGACATTATGCTTTGCGAGCATAGTTATCTCCTCATCATTAAGCCATACGCAATGCACCGCAATTATTTTCCCATCAAGCAAACCAAGATTATAGAGGTGCTCGACAGGTCTCCTCCCGTATCTTTTTTTGACCTCCTCGACTTCCCATTTTGCCTCGGACAGATGTGTATGTATAGGGACGTTGTATTTATCGGCAATATTTTTAATTTTTCTCAACGTATCGGGCCCGCATGCATATATAGAATGCGGTGCAATGCACGGGGTGATCAACTCATCCTTTCCCCAGTCATTTATAAACTCCTCCGCTTTTTTCAGATATTCATCTGCACCCTTACCGGAAATCGTAGGGAAATCTACAATGCCTGCACCGAGAACCGCCCTCATACCCATCTTCTTAGCAGCCCTACCCGATGCATCCTCGAAAAAGTACATATCGCTGTATGTCGTGATCCCTGCCTTCAGCATCTCAAGACAGGCAAGCTCCGTCGCGTCAGAGACGAATTCAGGGCTAAGCAATCTACTTTCGGCAGGCCATATGTAATCCTCAAGCCACTCCTTTAATGGAAGGTCGTCTGCAATTCCCCTGAAATAGACCATTGCCGCATGCGTATGGGTGTTGATAAGTCCGGGGATAACAGCCCTATTGCTGCCTTCGATTATTTTTTCAGAGGAATATTTTTTTGAGATGTCATCGAAACCGCCTACATCGGAAATTAAATTGCCCTTAACAGCTATTGCCCCATCTCTGACAACAGTCAGGGATTCGTCCATCGTAACGATGTAGTCGCCGCGAATTATATAATCAACTTTTTCCAAATCGCTCTCCTACCACAGTCCAATAAGAAAAAACAATTGAATGCAGACCTTCACTCAGAGTAGTGGGTTAAGAATCCTTTGCTATTTCCTTTGCCCCTGTTTCGTTTCGATCCTCGGAAAAAGATGCTCTGCCTTTGAAACCTTTACTTCATATACCGGCTTCCAATCCCAATCAAATATTTTTGGAATTCCGCCCGCTTCAGGATAACTTTCTTTTGTCTCTTCTCCAAGTGATCTAAGCCCGAGTTGATTCCACATCTTCTCTGCAGTAGAGGGCATAAAAGGATAGACGAGAACTGATATAACCCTCAGGGCATTCCAGATATCCGACATCACAGCCTGCAACCTTTCCTGGTCTTCCTTTGCAAGTTTCCACGGCTCTTCCCTCGCTATAAGATTATTCGTCTCGCTTACAATGCTCCAGATGCTCTCAAGGATCAGATTAAATCGTAAGTGTGACCAGTTCTGCTCATCCATTGCTCCATTAATAGACTTCATGCAATGTTTCCCGAAATCATCAAGAGAACCCGAAAGATCGATCTTCCCATCAAAATATTTCACAGCCATCGCAAGAAACCTGCTCAATAAATTCCCGAGGTCATTTGCAAGGTCTGTGTTTATGCGGTTTATCAATGACTGCTCTGAAAAATCACCGTCAAGTCCGAATGGGACCTCTCTGAACAGAAAATACCTGAATGCATCAACCCCATATTCATCGATCATCTCATGCGGATCGACAACATTACCGAGAGATTTCGACATCTTTTTACCGGCCACGGTCCACCATCCATGGGCAAAGATGTTCTTCGGCAAATCCATTTTTAAAGCCATAAGCATCGTTGACCAGTATACTGCATGGGTTGTAAGGATATCTTTTCCTACGAGGTGATGATCGGCAGGCCACCAATCACCGTGAACCGTGAACCGTGAACCGTGAACCGATGGTGATAGATATTTAGTAGCAGAGTAATAATTAACTAAGGCATCGAACCAGACATATGTCACAAAATTCTCATCAAATGGCAGAGGAATGCCCCATGAGAGTCTATGTTTAGGTCTCGATATGCAAAGGTCTCCGAGAACATTATTTCTTAGGAATCCCTTGACTTCGTTCCTGCGGGTTTCCGGAAGTATATACAACGGATTACCTTCGATATAATTGATGAGACGGTCTTGATATCTTGACATTAGAAAGAAATAGTTCTCTTCTTCTATATGCTCTACCGGCCTTCCACAGTCAGGGCACTTTCCCTCTACAACCTCTTTTTCCGTCCAGAATCTCTCGTCTGGTGTGCAGTACCATCCGGAGTAAGTTCTTTTTTCAATTTCTTCCCTATCATATAACCTCTGGAGGAGTCCCTGTACTACCCTCTTATGTTCTTCATCCGTCGTCCTTATAAATGCATTGTTGGATATATTGAGCTTTTCCCATAGATTTTTAAAATTCTCGACCATAAGGTCTGCATGTCCTTTGGGTGTTCTGCCTTTTTCCTGTGCTGCCTTTTCAATTTTTTGACCGTGTTCATCGGTACCGGTTAAGAAAAAGACCTCTCCCCCCTGCAGTCTGTTATACCTTGAAAGAATATCCGCTGCAACGGTTGTATATGCATGCCCTATGTGAGGGACATCATTGACATAGTATATGGGAGTTGTAACAAAAAACTGTTTGCTCATTCTTTACGGAATTTTCTCCACCGCCATTTTTTACGTCTCCTCTGTCCATGATCCGGCTTATTACCGGCAGCCTCTCCCGTTGGAGCCGGTGGATTTTTTGGGACATCCGTATCTTTTTCGGATTCAGGGCTTGAATCCTCATGTTGTCGGGACTCGATATTAAGCTTCGGCGATTCTTCAACAACCTTTTCCTGTTGATACTTATTCTCTTCTACAACACTCTTGTCCTCGCCTTTATCAATTTCCCCCATGTCCGGGGAGGAATCGTTCTCATCAGATACCTCATCCGGATACTCATAGCCGAGGCAGCACATAAGCCTTCCGCAAACCCCGGACAGCTTGCTCATATTCAGTACAAGATCCTGCCGTTTGGCCATCTTGATGGATATGGGCTCAAATGAGGTGAGAAATCTTTTGCAGCATAACTCCCTGCCGCATATACCAAAGCCGCCCACTATTTTTGCCTCGTCTCTTACCCCTATCTGCCTCATCTCGATTCTGGTCTTGAACTTTGCAGCAAGGTCTTTTACGAGTTCCCTAAAATCTATTCTTCCATCCGCAGTGAAATAAAAAACGAGGCGCTTTTTATCCAGCGTAGTTTCGGTGAAGACGAGCTTCATCGGAAGACCCCTTGCCATAATTCTTTCCATGCAGTATCCCCTTGCCTCTTTCTCAAAATTTTCATTATCCTGTTTCTGTTTAAGGTCTTCCTCTGTTACTTTTCTGATCACCTTTTTGAGATCTTTGGCCGGACTTTCGACTACATGTCTTTCCATAACTACACTGCCTATGCTAAGACCGAGATCCGACTCTACGATCACAAGGTCCCCTCTCTTAAATTCTACATTTGCTCCATTGACCTCGAAATCGTATATCTTGCCGCAGCTCTTAAACCTTATCCCGATAATATCAGGCATCTATCCTCCGGTAATACGGTGAATCGCTGAATCAAGCTATCAGCTATTAGCTATCGGCATTTAATTTCAAATTGCAAAATTATCAATTACCATTTCAAATTTAAAATGCTAATTTTGCAATGAAAATTTTAAATTAACCCATTCACCGATTCGCATTTATTAAATTTTCAATACCCCACAGTCTCTGCTGTGGGGTGTCCTTATATTCCCCCTTTGGCAAAGGGGGATGAAGGGGGATTTTTGAATAAATAAATTTTCAATAAATCTCCCCTAACCCCTCTTTGCCAAAGAGG
>JACQXD010000087.1 GCA_016208875.1 Nitrospirota bacterium | reverse complement strand
GATTGCCTGGAGGCTACCGTAGCGGCAAGTCTCTTCGGGGTATATGCTGCGGCGATGGAAAAACTTCAGGATACCTCCGACAGAAGGGCAACATTTTTTCCTGCATTCGTTCTTGCCTGCATCTTATTAAAACTCAGCCAGATACTTAATATGTTTATTTCAAGGGAACGAGAATACAGGGCGGATGCGGCATCTGTGCGTATGACGCGTAACCCTCTCGCCCTCGCAGAGGCACTGCATTTACTCTCCCGGAATTGGAGAGGGATGGGATTCATAGGGAATGGACTTGAGATGCTCTGCATTGTTAATCCACAGGCAAAGGAATTGGATGAATCCGAAGGCTTTTGGGCTGACCTTATGTCTACGCACCCACCGATTAAAAAGAGGATCGAGATATTGCTGCGAATGGCGCATGCAAGTATGGCGGAATTAGATAGAAAACCGAAAATGCCGGACACCGTCAAGGCAACGGAGCCTTTTTATTATGCGATTGACCCGAAGCAGCAGTGGCAGGGTCCGTATGCACTATCCGAACTTGCTTCCCTTCCATGGTTTTCTCCTCTCACTTGGATAAGCTCTGCTGCGGGAGTAGGAAGGGCATGGGAAAATCCATTGTTTGAAACCATATTTTCAGATCGCCTATCCCGGAGCGAAGATGAGGTTACGGATCTTTCATGTCCCTCATGCAAACAACCGCTTATTGAAAGGTCTTATGAGAATACTCAGATATTTCAATGCAAGTTTTGTTCGGGAATTCTGGTTGAAAACGATAGGATACCGAGAATAATTGCAAGGAAAGAAACACCGTGTACGGATAGGGTGAAATCACTGGCAAAGGCAGTAATAAGCCAGAACCGGATTAATCTAACCAAGCAGATATCGAAGGCCGGCGATAGAAAAAATATTCCACACACGGTCTGCCCTAAATGTAAGGACCCGATGACGCGATTATTTTACAGCCTCGCATATCTGATCGAGATAGACAGATGCAGTATGTGCAGTATGACATGGTTTGATGCCGAAGAACTTGAAATGCTCCGTTGTCTGATAGAGAATAAGATAACGGCTGTAGATATACCGCAGTAAGGAGAAAATATTATTCGTGCCGGGGATACAAAAACAATGCAAGGTATTGTTCTCTGGATAACAGGGCTTCCCGGAAGCGGGAAAAGCACTATTGCTGCCGGGATTAAAAAAACCTATCCTGAGTTTATTGTACTAAGGATGGACGAGTTCAGAAGGATCGTCACGCCTAAGCCGATTTATTCGGATACCGAAAGAGATATTGTCTACCGCTCACTGGTGTACCTCGCAAAGATACTCGCAGAACAGGGTCATAGCGTGATCATTGATGCCACTGGTAATCTGAGGAAGTGGAGAACCCTCGCAAGAAAGTTAATCCCTGGATACGGAGAGATATATCTGAAATGTCCGATCGAGGTTTGCATGGAAAGGGAAAGGAAAAGACTCAAAACACATAAGGCTCCAAAGGGTATCTATAAAAAAGGGACGCTGGGCTGGCCTGTGCCGGGTGTGAGTGTGCCGTATGAAGAACCGAGAAATCCTGAACTCATAATAGATACGGCTATTGTCCCGCTGCAAAAAAGCATAAAGCTCATCAAAAAATTGATAACCGATAACAGATATAATTATTAACCCGAAAAATGCAGACATTGTTCAAAAATTTCTTTAACTCGATGATTTATTGAAATTATCTTGAATCATTTTATAGATAAAAATATACGTAGTAATCATCAGTTCGAGGTACACTAAGGTATCGTTCGCCGAGGCGAATCACAACATCTGCATTTTCTCAATTGCATTATTTGGGTTAATGGGTGGATTTATACATAAATTTGTTATAGAATATTTTCTATGATAAAAAAGACTGAAAAGATATGGATGGACGGCAGGTTTGTAGATTGGGATAAAGCCAATGTGCATATTCTGACTCATACGCTTCATTACGGGCTTGGGATATTTGAGGGCATTAGATGCTATGAGGCAAACACCGGACCGGCGATATTCAGGCTACAGGACCATGTTGAAAGGCTCTTTAAGTCTGCCCATATTTTTATGCTTGAAATCCCCTATACAAAAAAAGAGATCGCGAATGCGATAATCAAAACAGTGAAAGTAAACAAGATCAAGGAATGCTATATAAGGCCAATCGTGTATATAGGCTATGGTGCTATGGGATTGTATCCCAAGGATAACCCCATAAAGATTGCTATTGCTGCATGGCCGTGGGGTACATATCTGGGAGATGAGGGGTTGAAAAAGGGGATAAGAATTAAGGTATCCTCCTTTATAAGAAATCATGTAAACTCCCAGATGAGTCGCGCCAAAGTCTGCGGATATTATATTAATTCACAGCTTGCTAAGAAAGAGGCCATCTCATGCGGCTATGACGAGGCACTGCTGCTCGATACGGAAGGCTATGTGTCCGAGGGCAGCGGAGAGAATATATTTATTGTGAGAAACGGCAGGCTCAAGACTACACCGTTGACTTCAATACTTGAGGGAATCACGAGAGAGAGCATAATGAAAATTGCTAATGATGAGGGGATAGAGGTTGTAGAAGAAAGATTTACGAGAGACGAACTCTATATATCGGAAGAGGCATTCTTTACGGGAACCGCTGCCGAGATCACACCGATACGCGAGGTGGACGGCAGGGTTATAGGTAAAGGTAAACCCGGCGAGATAACAAAAAAATTACAGTCTATTTTTTTCGATACGGTAAAAGGGAAGAACAAAAGATACAGATCATGGCTTACCTTTGTTAAGTAAAAAGGCGACCCTTTAAAGAGTCGCCTTTTTATCTATCCATTCACTAAATTATTTCTTGTGGCACTTTGCACAATTACCTTCCTGTGCAAAAACCACCTTGCCGTTATGTTCTTTGCCGTCATGACAAGAACCGCAGAACTTGCCGGCTTCGTGGGGAGCTGTTATCTTTGTAGAACCTTTCTTCATCTGGAATGTCTTTGGATGGCAGTCATTACATTTATTTACTTTATGGGTATCTCCGCTAAACACGACCTTGCCTTCCTTACCGCCTGCAAACTCAACAGTCTTTCCCGCTCCAACGGCCATTGCATTACCTACAAATGCGACTACTACTAAGAGTGCTAACAGAAGAGTGATAATCCTCATTTTCTCACCACCTTTCATAGAACAAATTTACTATCCCATCACATACTAAAACAATTTTTATGCCAGTAATATTTCTAAAGCATAACATAATTTTATATAAGTTCGCATTCCCTATATAGTAAAGCGATTACCTATTTGGGAAAATGGCTATGCAAAAATATAATAAAAAATTACATTGCTGTCAAGCCTAAAATACTTAAAAATCTTAGAAATTTTCATCTTACAAATTTCCATCACACATCCAAAATTGACTTATTCCTCAAAAAATATTATAGTTTTTTACTTTGGACGAAGATTTGAAAATTAAAGCGGGTATATAATTGGACATCCCAGCCATTCTCAGACAGCTTGCAATATCCGCACTTCCCGTATTAATAGCTATAACTTTTCATGAGCTTTCTCATGGCGTTATTGCGAACAAACTCGGTGACCCGACTGCAAAGATGATGGGAAGGCTGACAATAAATCCGATTGCCCATATAGATCCGGTGGGGACAATTCTTATGCCGTTGTTATTATTGATCTTTACAAATGGACAGTTTGTATTCGGTTACGCAAAGCCGGTCCCGATAAACCCTGCAAATTTTAAGAATCCCAAAAGGGATATGGCAATATCTGCAGCCGGCGGACCTTTTACCAATATACTGCTTGCGATGGCGAGTCTTTTAATTCTCAAATTTGTAGTATTTCCTCTTTTAGCCGTCACACCCGAAGGCATGGCAGCTAAGGTTTTAGAGCCGATCGTCCTAATGCTGAAGTCGAGCATATTAATAAATGTCGTGCTCGCATCCTTTAATCTTATCCCGATCCCGCCGCTCGATGGAGGGAGGGTACTTGTCGGGTTTCTTCCTCATAAACAGGCAGTCTCTTTCAGCAGGATAGAACCTTTCGGTATGGTTATAGTCATTATCCTTATTGCAACAGGGATAGCAGACTACTTTGTAATCCCTCTGGTAAAGTTCTTCCTGAAACTCCTGCAGATGTTTTAGTGTAGATCAGTCTGTGCCGGTGAAAAACCGATAATGGGTCACCCCTTCAGACAAAGTCTGCATTTTCAAATTCAAAAAGTGTTATATTTATTCATGGGAATGTCTTCAAGGAAAAATTTATTCCGTAACCCAATCTTTCATCTTTTTCTCATAGTAATCGTTGGTTTTCTTGCCTACTCCAATACCTTTTATGTTCCGTTTCAATTTGATGATGTAGGGGTGATTGTTACTGATCCCATAACCCATGACTTAATTTTTTTTCTTGAACTGTTAAAGGAACGAGATTTCACCAGTCCGTTAGAATACAGGGCAGTCAAAAGCAGATACATCAGTTATCTAACCTTTGCCTTGAATTATAAACTGCATGGTCTCGACGTTACTGGCTATCATATCTTCAATCTTGCAATACACATCCTTAATGCAATTCTTGTTTATTGGCTGGTGGTTTTGACATTCCGAGTATTAAAGTATCAAAGGGTCAAAGTATCAGAGTATCAAAGTTCCGAAGACTCTGACACT
>JACQXD010000086.1 GCA_016208875.1 Nitrospirota bacterium | reverse complement strand
ACCATATCGGGCAGGGGTACGGTGGTAACGGGGAGAGTAGAGAGAGGGATAGTAAAGGTAGGAGAAGAGTTAGAGATAGTGGGGTTAAGGGAGACACGTAAGACGGTAGCGACGGGAGTAGAGATGTTCAGGAAGCTTTTGGATGAAGGGCGTGCCGGGGATAATATAGGGGTGCTGCTTCGCGGAACGGGTAAGGATGAGGTAGAGCGTGGGATGGTATTGGCAAAACCCGGCAGCATCACACCGCACACAAAATTCAAGGCAGAGGTTTACGTACTGACAAAAGAGGAAGGTGGAAGGCACACGCCGTTTTTCAATGGATACAGGCCGCAGTTTTATTTCAGGACGACTGATGTGACGGGTGTGGCGAAGCTGCCTGATGGGATAGAGATGATAATGCCCGGGGATAATGTAACCATTACGGTGGAACTGATAGCGCCAATAGCGATGGAGAAGGAATTGAGGTTTGCGATAAGGGAAGGCGGCCGTACCGTTGGAGCGGGTGTAGTTATAGAGGTGATAGAGTGACAAAAATCAAAAACACGGTGTCAGTGTCGGTTAACAGTGTCAGTTTCTTTTTACTGTCACAGACACTAATCACTGACACTATTTTTTCAATGGAGTGAAACGACAGGTGGATCAAAAAATCAGGATAAAATTAAAGGCATACGATCACAGAATACTTGACCGGTCTGTTAAAGAGATAGTTGATACAGCTCAGAGGACGGGTGCAAGGATAGCAGGACCTGTTCCCCTGCCCACGCGGATAAGCAAGATAACCGTTCTGCGCTCGCCGCATGTGGATAAAAAATCAAGAGAACAATTTGAGATAAGGACTCATAAAAGACTTATTGATATATACGACCCGACTCCGCAGACGGTTGATGCATTGATGAAGCTCGAACTCGCAGCAGGGGTCGATGTGGAGATAAAGCTATAAATTAGGTGAATGGGTGAATAGGTCAATGGATATAATTGATGTGGAGATAAATTTATGATAGGGATTTTGGGAAAAAAACTTGGGATGACCCAGATATTTACCGGCGACGGTAAAATGATCCCGGTTACGGTAATCGAGGCCGGCCCATGCAGCGTTATCCAGATTAAGACTCTCGATAAAGATGGATATGAGGCCGTTAAGGTAGGATTTGAAGAAATTAGAAAAGAGATAAAGGTCAACAAGCCTATGGCAGGCGTTTTTAAAAAGTCCGGAGTAAAGCCGCATAGGATATTAAAAGAATTTCCTATGGGAGACCTTAAGGTAGGAGATATTGTCACAGTCGAGAGATTTAATAAGGGAGATAATGTTTCTGTGATAGGGATATCGAAGGGTAAGGGATTTCAGGGTGTAATAAAACGACACCATTTTGCAGGTGGACCTGCTTCTCACGGCTCAATGTTTTATAGAGCGCCCGGTTCGATCGGTGCAAGTTCTTTCCCTTCAAGGGTATGGAAGAACCAGGGATTGCCGGGGCATATGGGTTCCGAGCGAGTTACGGCAAAGAACCTTACCATAGTAGAGGTTAAGCCTGATCAGAATGTCTTATTAATTAAAGGCGCTGTTCCAGGCGCATCCGGTACTTATGTCGAGATAAGGAAGAAAGATTGATTATGCCCGAATTAGAGATAAAGGATAGGAATAACAATCCGGCAGGTAAGATTAAGTTGTCCGATGAAATTTTCGGGATCGAGAAAAAGGGCGACATTCTGCATGCATCTGTGATTAATTTCCTTGCCAACCAGAGACAGGGTACGCACGCTACAAAGACAAAGGGTCTTGTGAGCGGCGGCGGCAAAAAACCATGGAAACAAAAACATACGGGAAGGGCAAGGGCAGGAAGCAGTCGTTCTCCTTTGTGGAGGACAGGCGGTACGGTATTCGGCCCGCAGCCCCGTGATTATTCTTACAGCATGCCGAAACAGGCCAGAAGGCTGGCATTAAGGGCAGCCTTATCGGCTAAATTAGCCGACGGAGAGATAATATTTATAGATGAGCTGGCAATCGAAAAGTCCAGGACAAAAGATATTGTTTCCATGATAAAAAATTTAGGGTTGGAAAAACATAGCGTTCTTATAGTGATTCCGGAAGAGAACGATGCCGTAAAGCTTTCGGCGAGGAATATCCCAGGGGTTCGTGTATCCCCTGCAGCCGGTCTGAATGCATACAATATAATTTCTCATGATAGGCTTCTTATTGTAAAAGGGGCAGTAGCAGGTATCGAGGAGGCCGCAACGTCATGAATAATATCTATTCTGTTGTAAAAAGACCATTGTTTACAGAGAAAGGAAGTCACATCAAAGAGTCTCAGAATAAGATACTTATAGAGGTAGCAAAGGAAGCGAATAAAATAGAGATTAAAGATGCCATAGAGGAAATTTTTAAGGTAAAAGTGGATAAGGTTTCAACTATAAATACCAGCGGCAAGTGGAAGCGGCAGGGAAAATCCATAGGAAAAAGGCCGGACAGAAAAAAAGCAATAGTGACACTGAGAAAAGGTGAAAAACTTGATTTTATTGAGGGTGTGTAAAAAAGAAATTCAAAGTTCAAAATGCAAATATCAAAATGCAAAATTAATGAATCAAAATTTGAAATTTACAATTTGCAATTTTCATTTTGCAATGGAGTTATATGGGACTGAAAAAATATAATCCGACTTCTCCGGGTAGAAGATTTCAGACGGTTTCCGATTTCGGAGAGATAACTACGGACAGGCCATATGAGCCGCTTCTCAAGGCTATAAGGAAGTCGGGAGGCAGAAACAATAACGGCTGCGTTACGGTATGGCAGCGCGGCGGCGGCAATAAGAGAACATACAGAACTATCGATTTTAAAAGGGATAAGGTTGGTATTCCGGCAGTGGTTGAAACAGTAGAATACGACCCCAATAGGTCTGCAAGAATAGCCTTGCTTAAATATAAGGACGGTGAGAGAAGATATATAATCGCTCCTATGCAGCTTCGGGTTGGTGATGAGGTAGTTTCCGGCAAAGGGGTTGAGATTAAGGTTGGCAATACATTGCCTTTGAATGAGATACCACTCGGGACGTTTATACATAATGTGGAAATAAGAGAGGGACAGGGTGCGAAGCTTGCTCGCAGTGCAGGTGCATCCGTTCAACTTGTGGCAAAGGATGAAAAATATGCTCAAGTAAAGCTTTCTTCGGGCGAGGTCAGGCTTATCCCTTCAAGGTGTATAGCGACGATAGGACAGGTCGGTAACGTTGACCATGAGAATATCTCTTACGGCAAAGCCGGCAGGATAAGATGGTTGGGCAAAAGACCTCATGTAAGAGGCGTTGCTATGAATCCCGTAGATCACCCTCTCGGCGGTGGTGAAGGCAAAATAAAATTTTATATTTTGCAATTTGCAATTTGCAATTTGAGTTGGGGGAAATCAAATGCCGAGATCTTTAAAGAAAGGGCCTTTCGTCGAGGAAAAATTGATGAAAAAAGTTAAGGTAATGATTGAAGCCGGCGAGAAAAAAATTATAAAGACATGGTCAAGGCGATCTACAATAATACCGGATTTCATAGGGTATACATTTGCCGTTCATAACGGGAAAAAATTTATACCGGTATATGTTACGGAAAATATGGTTGGGCACAAGCTGGGCGAGTTCTCACCCACGCGTACGTTTAGAGGGCATTCAAGGGCCGAAAAAACCGCCCCTGCAAAGGCATAAAAAGGATAGCTTAAATGGAATCAAAAGCAATATTAAAGTTTGCGAGAATTGCACCCAGAAAGGCTCGCAGGGTTATTGACCTTATAAAAGGGAAAAAGGCAGGCGACGCACTTATCGCCCTGAAATTTATGCCTTACAGGGGTGCCGATATAATTGGAAAAGTATTAAAGTCGGCAATGGCGAATGCAGAACAAAAGAAGGCAGTTAATCCGGAAGATATGAATATAAAGGCATTCGTTGACCAGGGGCCTTCCATGAAAAGGGTTGAACAGAGGGCAATGGGCAGGGCAAATGTTATCAGAAAGAGAATGAGTCATATAACGGTAGTATTAGAGGAAAATTCAAAATGAACAATGCAAAAAAGACCGTAACACGTAACGCGTCACGCGTAACGAGTCACGAGTTATTCTGGAGGTAATTTTGGGGCAGAAGGCGCATCCGATAGGAATCAGGCTTGGAATAATAAAGACATGGGATTCGAGGTGGTATCTGAAAAGGGGTTATGCCGACCAACTTAATGAGGATCTGACAATAAGGAAGATGATTAAGCAGAAGTTGTTCCACGCAGGTGTTTCGCGGGTCGAGATAGAGAGGGCAGGACAGAAGTCGCGGATAATAATCCATACGGCAAGGCCGGGAATAATTATCGGCAAAAAGGGTGCCGAGGTTGAAAAGCTCAGGAAAGATATCGAGGCAATGACAGGGAAGCAGATTGCGATAGACATAAAGGAGATAAGAAAACCGGAGGTCGATGCACAACTCGTTGCCGAGAATATAGCACTCCAGCTTGAAAAGAGGATAGCATTTAGACGGGCAATGAAAAAAGCGGTTATATCGGCACAGAGGTTTGGGGCGCAGGGAGTAAAGATTTCGTGTTCAGGGAGGCTTGCAGGCGCAGAGATAGCGAGGAATGAGTGGTACAGGGAAGGTAGGGTACCGCTTCACACCTTCCGTGCAGATATAGATTATGGTTTTTCAGAAGCGATTACAACATATGGGAAAATAGGCGTTAAGGTTTGGATATATAACGGCGAGATTCTTCCCGAGACTCATGGAGGAAATTAGAGATGTTAATGCCGAAGAAAGTCAAATTCAGAAAAATGCAAAAGGGCAGGATGAATGGGAAGGCATATGTAGGATCGGAAGTCACTTTTGGGGAATACGGTCTAAAGGCTCTGGAGCCGGGATGGATTTCTTCAAGGCAGATCGAGGCGGCAAGGGTAGCAATAACCAGGCATGCCAAGAGGGGATGCAAACTATGGATAAGAATATTTCCGGATAAGCCGATAACAAAGAAACCTGCGGAAACAAGGATGGGAAAGGGCAAAGGGAATCCGGAATACTGGGTGGCTGTTGTAAAGCCTGGCAGGATCCTTTATGAAGTGGCCGGTATTACGGAAGATATCGCGAAGGAATCGCTCAGCCTGGCTGCTTATAAGCTTCCAATCTCTACGAGATTTGTAAAAAGGGAGGATGTTGTAGCATGAAACCCTTGAATTTAAGGGCTCTAACAATAGAGGAATTAAGGCAGAAGGAGCAGGACTTTAGAAAAGAATTGTTTAATCTGAAATTCCGTCTTGCTACCGGAGAGGTTGAAAATCCGATGCGCATCCGGGCACTAAGGAAAGATATAGCAAGAGTGTTAACGATAATAACGGAGAAATCAAAAGTCCATAACCCGTAACGCGTTACGCGTGACGTGTCACGGATATTGAGGTAGGAATGGCAAATAAAGTTTTTACAGGTAAGGTAGTCAGCGATAAGATGGATAAGACCGTTGTAGTTTCGATTACGAGACTTGTTCAGCATCCTGTTTACAAGAAGATAATTAAGAAAGTTACGCGTTTTAAGGCCCATGACGAAGAGAATAAATGTAAGGTAGGAGACATTGTATCTCTGATAGAGGTGAGGCCGCTAAGCAAAGATAAAAGATGGAAGATTCTGCATATATTAGAGAAGGCTTAAGGGGTAATATAGGATGGTTCAGGAAAGAAGTATACTTGAAGTGGCAGACAATTCGGGCGCCAAAAGGGTACAGTGCTTAAAAGTGCTCGGAGGTTTTCACAGGAAGTATGCACGGCTGGGAGATATTATAGTTGTTAGTGTTAAAGAGGCGATCCCTGAGTCCAATGTTAAAAAGGGATCGAAGGCAAAGGCCGTTGTTGTCAGGACAAAAAAAGAGCAAAGGAGGCCTGACGGCTCCTACATAAGATTCGATCAGAACGCCGTTGTCCTGATAAATCCTCAAGGAGAACCTGTTGGGACAAGGATATTCGGACCTGTTGCGAGGGAATTGAGATGGAAGGAATTCATGAAAATAATATCATTAGCACCCGAGGTGCTTTAAAAAAATGAGAGTGGATGCAGGATACACGATGCACGATGCACGATATAGGAATACAGAAATGTTTTTATCATGCATCATGTATCATGAATCGTGTATCAGTTGAAGGAGAACATGGGTTTAGGTATAAAAAAGGGAGATACGATAGCGGTAATAGCCGGTAAAGAAAGAGGTAAAAAAGGCCGCGTGCTCTCGGTCGTACCGTCAAAGGATAGTTTGATCGTAGAGAAGGTAAACATTATAAAAAAACATATGAAACCGAGCAAAAAATATGCTCAGGGTGGAATTATCGAAAAGGAGGCACCGATCCATAGGTCGAATGTTATGCTTGTATGCCCCAGGTGCAACAAGCCCGCAGGGATATCAAATATGACTCTTGACGGTGGTAAGAAATCACGGGTGTGTAAGAAATGCAACGAAGTGATAGATCAGTAATGATACCAAGGCTTAAAACGAGGTACTTAAAAGAGGTGATGCCTGCTCTTATGAAAGAGTTTTCATATAAAAATGTGATGCAGGTTCCAAGGGTTGTAAAAGTCGTTCTTAATGTCGGACTTGGCGAGGCTATCCAGAATATAAAACTGCTTGAGGCTGCCCAGAAGGAACTTGGCGCTATTTCAGGACAGAGGGCGGTTATCACTAAGGCCAAAAAGTCCATTGCCGGATTCAAGCTAAGAAAAGGTATGCCCATAGGATGTAAGGTTACGTTGAGGGATAACAGGATGTACGAATTTCTTGACAGGTTTATAAGCCTTGCACTTCCGAGAGTCAGGGATTTCAAGGGTGTTTCAGGAAAGTCTTTTGATGGAAGAGGCAACTATTCCATCGGTATAAAGGAGCAGTTTATGTTCCCGGAAATAGAATACGATAAGGTCGAATCGGTTCATGGGATGGATATTATAATATGTACCACTGCAAAGACCGATAAGGAAGGCAAAGCCCTACTGCGTTATATGGGAATGCCGTTTAAAAATTAAAAATGGATGCAAGATGCATGATACACGATTCAAGATGCACGATAAAAAATAAATATCATGTATCATGTATCGTGAATCATAGAGGAGATTATGGCTAAGACTTGTATGATCGAAAAGGTAAAAAGGGTGCCGAAGTTTAAAGTAAGGGCATATAACAGATGCCGCCTCTGCGGCAGGCCGAGGGCTTTTTTGAGAGATTTCGGCATATGCAGGATATGCTTTAGGACACTTGCCCTAAGGGGACAGTTACCGGGCGTAACGAAATCAAGTTGGTAAAGAGGTAATTAATAATGATAACTGATCCAGTAGCAGACATGCTTACGCGTATAAGAAATGCAATTACTATACGTGCAGATAAGGTTGATATCCCTGCTTCGAGGTTGAAGCTTGAAGTGGTTAAGATATTGAAAGAGGAAGGTTTTATAAGGGCATATAAGATATTAAAAGATGAAAAGCAGGGCATATTAAGGATTGCCCTTAAGTATATCGACGGGAGCAGCGTTATATCGGGTTTGAAGAGAATAAGCAGACCCGGCCGCAGGGTATATGCCGGCAGTAAAAAAGTCCCGAAGGTAATGGGCGGGGTAGGTATAGCCATACTGACTACGTCAAAAGGGATATTAAGTGATACTACATGTCGAAGAGAAAGTGTTGGCGGAGAAGTTATCTGCTATGTGTGGTAAAAATAAAATGAAAGTGATGCAGGATGCACGATGCAGGATACACGATATAGGTATAGGAACTTTTTTATCATGTATCTTGTATCATGGATCGTGTATCTCACGGAGTGAGTAATGTCACGGATTGGAAAGAAACCTATAGACATACCGAAGGGCGTCGATATAAAGATTGGCGATAAAAGCGTGGTGGTTAAGGGACCTAAGGGTGAACTGTCTGCATCATGTCCTACAGGTATAAATGTTGTTGTCGATGAAGGGAAGATACTTGTCGGAAGGACAGGTGACGAAAAGAATGTGAGGGCTCTGCATGGGCTTACAAGAAGCATTTTGGCGAACATGGTATCAGGGGTTTCGACAGGTTACCAGAGGGTTCTTGAAATTACCGGTACAGGTTACAGGGCACAGGTTCAGGGCGACAAGCTTTTACTTGCACTCGGATATTCGCATCCGGTGGAGATTGAGCTTCCGGCAGGAATTAAGGCTGCGGTAGATCAAAAACAGGTTCAAATCACATTGACAGGTATCGATAAACAACAGATCGGACAGGTTGCCGCGAATATAAGGGCGATCAGACCACCCGATGCGTATAAGGGCAAGGGTGTAAGATACGCTGGTGAGCGGTTGAAACTCAAAGTCGGCAAGGCAGGGAAGAAATAGCTGTTAGCTATCAGCTATTAGCTTAAAGCTAAAAACTGATATTGGAGGTTTAGTGGAAAGCACAAGAGAGGCACGGATAAGAAGACATGAGAGGATAAGGAAGAATGTTTTTGGTTTATCCGATAGACCCAGACTTTCTATATATAGAAGTCTCAACCATATATATGCTCAGATTATAGACGATTTTAAGAGGGACACTATAGTTTCTACATCGAGTCTTGATAAAGAATTCAAGGGGAAAAAATCGCACAAAGGGAATATCGAAACTGCCAAGCAGGTTGGCGGGCTTATAGCAAAGAAGGCTATGGAAAAGGGTATAAAAAAGGTTGTTTTTGACAGAGGTGGATATCCGTATCACGGCCGGATCAAGGCATTAGCCGATGCTGCCAGAGAGGCAGGACTGGAATTCTAAAATGCAAAATGCAAATTGCAAAACTAACACCCCCCTATGTCCCCCCTTAATAAGGGGGGAATTAAAGGGGGGTATTAAATTTTTAATTTTTAATTTTGAATTTATTAACAGGGGGTGTGGTGAAAAAGATTGATCCAGAAGGGCTGACTCTAAAAGATAAAGTTGTATTTATAAACAGGGTTGCAAAGGTTGTCAAGGGAGGAAGAAGGTTTTCCTTTGCAGCACTGGTTGCTGTTGGAAATAGTGATGGGATGGTAGGTATAGGTAAAGGCAAGGCGTCAGAGGTGCCCGAGGCAATAAGAAAGGCAGTGGAACAGGCAAAAAAATCTCTTGTTAAGATTCCATTAAAAGACGGGACTATCCCCCACAGGATTATTGGAAGGTTTGGTTCCGGCCATGTAGTTATGAATCCGGCAGTCAAAGGAACAGGACTTATTGCAGGTGGAGCTGTAAGGGCAGTACTCGATGTTGCCGGGATACAGGATATAGTCGCAAAGGCCATAGGCAGTCATAACCCTTATAATACGGCAAAGGCAACGCTCGATGGGTTATTGAAACTTAAGGATCCTGAGGTAGTGCGCAAGTTAAGGGGAAGAGGTGAAGAAGAATCGCAGGAAGCAATTAGCGGAGGGACTAAATGAGGATAGAAGATTTAAAACCCTCAGACGGCAGCAGAAAGAAGGTTAAACGTGTCGGACGCGGAATAGGCTCCGGCCACGGTAAGACATCATGCAAAGGACATAAGGGACAAAAAGCCCGCTCAGGCGGTGGAAAGGGAGCAGGGTTTGAGGGCGGACAGATGCCGCTCCAGAGAAGACTCCCGAAACGTGGTTTCAAGAATCATTTCGCAAAGGAATATGCAATAGTGAATCTGAAAGATATTATGAGGATTGAAGATGTTGACATTATAACACCGAATGTCTTGTTTGAGAGAGGGATAATAAAGAATCCTAAGGATGGGATCAAGGTTCTCAGTAACGGTGTGATAACAAGGCCGATTATAATAAAGGCGAATGCTTTCAGTTCTGCAGCTTCGGGGAAAATAGCAGCAGCCGGTGGCAAAGCTGAAACAATATAAAATGCAAAATTATAGTGTCAGTGTCAGTTTTCAGTGTCAGTTTCTTTTTACTACCACTGACACGGATCACTGACACTTCTTTGATTTTTTAATTTAATATGGGTGTTTTTTCCAGTTTCCAGAATATATCTAGAATCCCTGAATTAAAAAGCAGGGTACTCTTTACCCTTGCGCTTCTGGCTGTTTACAGGATGGGGGCTCACATACCTACCCCGGGCATAAACGGCGAGGAATTAAGCAAGTTCCTTGCTGAAAAGGGCGGGGCGCTAATGGGGTTTTTTGACATGTTCTCCGGAGGTGCACTCGCAAAAGTTACGATATTTGCCCTCGGGATTATGCCGTACATAAGCGCATCTATTATTTTCCAGCTCTTAACTGTTGTAATACCCGCTATAGGAAAACTTGCAAAGGAAGGCGAAGCAGGGAGAAAGAAGATTACAAGGTATACGAGATACGGGACGGTCGTCATAAGTGCAATACAGTCTTTTGGAATAGCCGTAGGACTTGAGAGCATGGCACAGGGTGCGTTTATACAAAGTCCAGGGTGGTCATTTAGACTGCTGACAATGATAACCCTCACATCAGGTACGGCGTTTATAATGTGGCTTGGAGAACAGATCACGGAAAGAGGTATCGGTAACGGTATCTCTTTAATAATATTTGCGGGAATAGTTGCGAGATTTCCGAATGCTGTTGTGAGCACAGTCAGACTGATGCAGGCAGGTGAGCTGTCGATCTTTTTTGTCCTTTTCCTGATAGTGATGATGGTCGCTGTAGTTGGTGTGATCATATTTATTGAGAGAGGACAGAGAAAGATACCTGTTCAGTATGCTAAAAGGCTCGTCGGTCGTAAGGTGTACGGCGGGCAGAGCACGCATCTGCCGCTTAAGGTTAATACCTCCGGCGTTATACCACCTATATTCGCATCGTCTATAATAATGTTCCCTGCGACCGTCGCCGGTTTTATAGCGATACCGTGGGTTCAGGGCATTGCAAGGCAGCTTTCACCCGGTACGATTTTCTACACGATACTTTATGTCGGGATGATTTTCTTCTTCAGCTATTTTTATACTGCCATTGTGTTTAATCCTATGGATATAGCGGATAATTTGAAGAAATACGGCGGATTTATCCCTGGGATAAGACCGGGACAGAAAACGTCGGAATACATATACAGAGTTCTTTCGAGATTGACATTCGTTGGCGCAATATATCTTGCAACCGTGTGTATTATACCGGAAATACTGATAAGCAGATTCAATGTCCCGTTTTATTTTGGAGGCACCTCGCTTCTCATCGTTGTCGGAGTTGCGCTCGATACCGTATCCCAGATAGAATCACACCTTCTTACGCGTTCGTATGAGGGTTTTTTGAAGAAGGGGAGAATAAAGGGTAGAAGGGGATAAGTTGAAATTTCAAATTTCAAATTTCAAATTTCAAAATGATTATTATAAAGACGCCAGAGGAGATAGATAAGATGGCAAGGGCCTGCCGTATAGTGGCTGAAACGCTCGAGAGTTTAAAATCATTTGTCGGCCCTGGTGTTTCAACAAGGGAGATAGAGACTTTTGCAGAAGGAAAAATATTAGACATGGGCGGGGTTCCTGCGTTTAAAGGGTATAGGGGGTATCCAGCAAGTATCTGCACATCCATAAACGATCAGGTTATTCACGGAATTCCATCACAAAGAAGGCTTAATGAAGGCGATATTATAAGTGTAGATCTCGGCGTATACCTCGATGGTTTTTACGGCGATGGAGCAGTGACGCTGCCGGTTGGGCAAATAAGCCCGCTCGCAAAAAAACTTCTCATGGTGACAGAGGAGGCTCTTTATAGGGGCATAGAAAAGGCAGCCCCTCGTAATAGGATTTCAGATATTTCAAATGCCATACAGAACTATGTCGAGGCAAATGGGTTTTCTGTCGTAAGGTCGTTTGTCGGCCATGGAATCGGGATGTCCCTTCATGAAGAACCCCAGGTTCCTAATTTTGGTACGGCAGGACAGGGTTCACGGTTAAAAAAAGGTATGACTATTGCGGTCGAACCGATGGTAAATGCGGGAGGATATGAAGTGAATATACTCAATGACGGCTGGACGGCAGTAACCTTTGACGGCAGTCTCTCTGCTCATTTTGAACATACAATTGCTGTTACCGATGGCAGTGCAAAAATCTTGACGAAACTTAATTGAGATGCTAAACTAATAAGCTAAATGCCGAAAGAGGATAATATAGAGGTAGAGGGGACGATTGTGGAGACTCTGCCTAATGCCATGTTCAGGGTAAAGCTTGAGAACGGACAGATTATCCTTGCATATGTTTCCGGTAAGATGAGGATGCATTTTATAAAGATATTGCCGGGTGATAAGGTGACAGTCGAACTTTCACCTTATGACCTTACAAAGGGCAGGATAACGTATAGATTCAAATAAATGTAAAATTTAAAATGTAAAAATCAAAATTATGGATTCCTTTATTTTTCATTTTGATTTTTTAATTTTAATTTAGGAGAAAATTATGAAGGTCAGGTCGTCTGTAAAACCCGTATGTGCTAAATGTAAGATGGTTATGAGAAAAGGGGTTAAAAGGATTCTATGTGAAAATCCCAGGCATAAACAGAGACAGGGATGATAATAGTGATCAGTGACAGTGAACAGTGTCAGATACTGACACAGACACGGATAACTGACACTGAATAGGAGAAAATATGGCGAGAATCGCTGGTGTTGATTTACCGAAGAATGAGCGTGTAGAGATAGGACTAACAAGAATATTTGGGGTCGGCAGGTCGCTTTCTAAAAAGATATTAAACGAGACAGGGGTTAATCCTAATATAAGGGTAAAAGACTTAAAAGATGAAGATATTGTAAAGATAAGATCTGTTATCGACAGGGAATATAAGGTCGAAGGTGATCTGAGGCGTGATACTTCCATGAGCATAAAGAGGCTTATAGATATCGGATGTTTCAGGGGTGTCAGGCATAGAACAGGTCTTCCGGTCAGAGGACAGAGGACGCGGACGAATGCCCGTACACGTAAAGGACCGAGGAAGACCATTATGGGTAAGAAGAAGGAGGCATAGCGGATGGCTCAGAGGAAAAAAGGCGCCAGAAAAGAGAAAAAACATGTCAGCATTGGGGCAGCCCATATTCAGGCAACCTTCAATAATACGATCGTTACGATAACGGATACGAACGGGAATGTTGTAACGTGGTCGAGCGCAGGTAATCTGGGATTTAAAGGATCGAGGAAAGGGACGCCTTATGCTGCTCAGATGGCGGCAGAAGCAGCAGCTAAAAAGGCAGTTGATACGGGAATGAAACAACTGGATGTTTTTGTTAAAGGCCCGGGTGCCGGCAGAGAGTCGGCTATTAGGGCACTGCAGGCTGCAGGGCTTGAGATCAATCTAATAAAGGATGTCACACCCGTTCCACACAACGGATGTAAGCCTCCGAAGAGAAGGAGGGTTTAAAAAAATGGCACGGTATACAGAGGCATTGTGTAGAATATGTCGCAGAGAAAGCGAAAAACTATTTTTGAAAGGAGAGAGGTGTTATACCGAAAAGTGCTCGGTGGAGAGGAGGAAATACCCGCCAGGTCAGCATGGGCAGGGCCGCGGGAAACTTTCCGACTATGGCATCCAGCTCCGGGAAAAACAAAAGACCAGAAAAAGTTATGGGCTTGTCGAAAGGCAGTTCAGAAACTATTTTCGTGAAGCCGAAAGACAGAGAGGTGCTACAGGAGAGGTGCTCCTTCAACTCCTCGAACAACGCCTTGATAATGTAGTATTTAGAATGGGATTTGCAGTGAACAGGAGAGAGGCGAGACAACTGATAGCTCACGGACATTTCAGAGTTAACGGGAGATCGCTTAATATACCTTCCTATCTTGCTAAGATAGGTGATATTGTTGAAGTTAAAGAAACAAGCAGGGATATTCCGGGAATAGCAGATAGCATATCGAAGATTGAACATAGAGGACTTCCTGCATGGGTCGAAGTCGACAGCTCAAATTTTAAGGGCAGGATATCGAATATTCCGTCCAGAGAAGATATGCATCTGCCTGTTCAAGAACAGCTTATAGTCGAACTTTATTCGAAATAGTTTTAAAATTAAAGGGCGTGGGAGGCCTTATATGGACTTAAAGAAAAAGGGCTTTCAGTTACCTGAAAAAATCGGATTTGACGAAGAAACACTAACAAATACCTATGGGAAACTGATAGCAGAACCATTAGAACGTGGTTTCGGTACTACCCTCGGGAATTCCATCAGAAGGGTTTTACTGTCATCACTTGAGGGCGCAGGAATTACCGCAATAAAGATACCGGGCGCCCTGCACGAGTTTTCATCTCTTACCGGAGTAAAAGAGGATGTAATAGATGTTTTATTGAACATAAAAAAACTCAGATTCAAGATGCACGCGGATGGTAAACGTGTTGCCACAATCAAGGTCAAAGGACCTGGAGAAGTGAAAGGGAACGACATTCAGGTCGACCAGAGTATTGAGATACTCACCCCCGAACAACTCATAGCTACCCTCGATAAGGGTGCTTCGTTTGAGGCCGAGATGTATATCAGGAGGGGAAGAGGTTATGTTTCTTCCGAGCTGAACAAGGAAGAAGGGCTTCCGGTGGGTATGATTGCCGTAGATTCAGTTTTTAGCCCGGTTAAAAAGGTAAACTTCTGGGTTGAGAAGGCAAGGGTCGGCAGGGCAACGGACTATGACAGGCTTGTTATGGAGATATGGACGGATGGAAGCATAACGCCTAAAAAGGCAATCTCTTATGCTGCAGCAATAGTCATTGAGCATATGCATATCTTTGTGCTCGAGAGAGAAGACGAAGATATGGAATTCGACAAGAGCGGCATTGGATCTGCATCAGGCGATGCCCCTGTGTTTAACTCTAACCTTTTGAAAAATGTCAATGAACTGGAGCTTTCCGTGAGATCATATAATTGTCTGAAGAATGCAAATATAAAGACTATAGCCGAGCTTGTTCAAAAAACAGAGGCGGAGATGCTGAAAACAAAAAATTTCGGACGTAAGTCTCTTAATGAAATCAAAGAGATACTACAGGAAATGGGACTCCATCTTGGTATGAGGATCAACCATGATGCCCTTGATAAATCATTATCTTTACCGGTAAGAGGAATAGAGCAAGATGCGACACAGGGTTAACGGAAAATTATTCGGAAGGACATCAAATCAGAGGAAGGCGCTTCTGCGTGGAATCGTTTCGTCACTGCTTGAACACCAGCGGATAGAGACAACCTTAGGGAAGGCGAAAGAGGCGAGAAAGATTGCAGAAAAGATCGTAACACTTGGTATAAGGGGTGACCTCCATGCAAAACGACTTGCACTGTCGTACGTGCCGAACAGGGCGGTTGTATCGAAACTGTTTAATGGTATAGCTGAAAGATTTAAGGGCAGAAACGGCGGTTATCTGAGGATTGTAAAGACGAGAAACAGGGTTAAAGACGGTGCGGAGATGGCCGTTCTTGAATTCATCGATTACGAAGAGATCAAAAAACCTAAAGAAAAGAAAAAGGTAAAGGTAAAAGAAAAAGAAGAAGTTAAATGAGAGAGGCGATAAGATATTTAAATAATGCAAAAGAGATACTTAAGTCTGTCCCGATTGAGGATAACACATATACAGACATTAAACCTGTGAGAGAGGCATTTTCAACGGCATATCTTGCTGTTTTAGAGGCTATAAATGAGTATCTTATTACCAAGAAGGCGATAACAAAAAAAGAACTCCCGAAATCAGTAGAGGCATATCGTGATGCCTTGAAAAAACATGTAGCAGTTCATAATGGAAAATTGATGAGAGAGTTTGAAAAACTTTATGATGCCTTGCATATTGCAGGGTATTACAGGGGACTCATTTACGATACCCGTGCAGTGAAAGATTACTTAAGGGCAGCAAAAGATTTTATTGAGAAGATAGGGTAGATTTTGGTGACATTGATATTGACGACAGGGCCTTAAATGTGATTAACTTATTTACGAGAAGATTCAAATGAAAGAGGCATTACGATATTTAAATAATGCAAAGGAGATACTAAAATCCGCTGCAATGGAAGGTAAATTCTATGCCGATAAAAAGCCGGTAAGGGAGGCTTTTGGAACTGCATATTTAGCTATATTGGAGGCTATTAACGAAAAGCTTATTAGCAAGGGATTAACTGAAAAAGAACTGCCTAAATCAGTCGAAGAATATAAAAAGGCTTTAAAGAAACACATTGGTGTTCACAACGGTAAGCTCTTAAAAGAATTTAATAACCTTTATGAGTCTCTGCATATATACGGTTATTACAGGGGCGGCATAGATAGGGTAATTCTGCTATAAATTTTCACATCCAATCCAAATTTTCCGCTAAAATTTTCTGCTTGACATAATTTTGCTGCTCGGTCTATTCTTTTACAGGTACAGGTACTTTCATAGGGAGAATAAGCCTATGGCATCAATTCTGCACAGACAGACTCTACAGACAGATTTAACTCTTAAAAAACTTCCTCACAATAGGTTAAATTTTTTCAGAATATCTGCCACTTTCTCATCGGTCTTGCTGAGAGACCTGAGCGAATCAAGAAGGGTATTGAGTTTGCTGCGGTTGTCTGCAATGTCGTCCTCTATCTTCTTTATCTTAGTCTCAAATGGTCTTATCATGGTTCGTCTGTCCCAAATAGCAAAGCCGAATACGGCAATTACTAAAGCGGTGAATATGGCGGATATGCGGTTGAGTTGTGAATTTATATCTTCAAATCTTTTATTAATATCCTCAAATCGATTATTAATATCCTCAAATCTCTTATCCATCGCATCAATCTTTGTTTCGAGTCTTGTAAGTCTCTCCACAATCTCCCTGTCAGAGACTCTTGGGGCTATCTCAATACTGAAGACAAAGGAAGGAATAGAAAGCAGTGCAGTAATTATTCCGATTATGATAATAGCCCTTTTCATGAGTACAGTTTATCACCGGAGATTGAGGGAAGTCAATATTGCCAATGGACAAAAAATATTTGTTAACAAATACAATGTAAAAGATGTATAAACTAAGAATGAAATATGCTGAAAACTAAGACACTATCTTCGGCTGAAAAGGGATTGGATGACCCTGTTCCTTTTCAGTAATTTAGCCTGTCTTTTAAGGCCGTATTTAACCAGCACCTTTTCCACCGGAGAGTTTGTCAAAATAAGAGAAGCTGCACCTGCCCATATCTTCTGGATCAAAAATTCATATATCTCTGCAAAAAAGTAGATATTGGGATAAATAAACTTTAGCCAGATATTTTCCCTCAACGTCTTCTTTTGTTTGTTGCCCTTTAGAGAAGACCGACTATTAAAACGTCTTTTGCTTAACTCGAAGGTATATTTTTCAGAAAACGTTTTCGGATATCTCAGCGGCATTTTCTCCACACTTTTTTCTATATCATCTAAGAATTTATAATAATTTATATTTTTAAAATCCGTTTCATAGGAGACATTTGCTTTTTTACTGCGGTGCAGACACTTTAATCCATATTCGAATTGATTATAAGTAATAGATATGAACGCAAGCTTCCTGAGCATTGTATGTAAAAGAATATTATCGGTAATAACGCTTTCAATGCTATCTATTCTTCTTAGAAAGAGGGCGTCCGTAAGCATTTGAAATCCTTCTCCCCTCTGGCCTACAGGTGCACGGAAAGGAGAATACTCTGCCATACGCAGGCATTTAACAAAATAAAACCCGTGATCGGATAAAAAATTACTGATATCTCCGAATATCTTTTGTCCCTGATATAATGGATGAAACCATGTTTCTATTACTAAGGCCAGTACATTCTGTCTTAAAATCTCCTTTGATCCCTGCAATATATTATATTCGGCACCCTGGACATCCATGGATAGGAAATCGGGTGCTGCAATCTTTAAGGCTTCGTCCTTGAAGATTTGATCCATTGTTACAATGTTCACTTCTCTTTTTTCCACTGTACGCATGCTGTCGGATACAATGAAATCATGGTTATATAGAAAAAAATAGAACGACCTGTAGTCTGGATTAAAACTAAAAATGGAACTTGAAGTTGGATCATAATTGATATTGAATTCTCCCGGCCTATCGGCCTCGCCTACGCAATAAGGTAAAACGTGTAATTCGGATAAAGAGTCTTTGTGTTTTTCTCTTATCTGATCAACGCAATCCGAGTCGGCATCATAGATCACCCTTATTATATCCTTCTCAAAGGGGCGCATTATTGGGAACCCGCCGTCTCCGAATCGTCCTCCGATATGGTGGATGCTTAATCTCTTGTAATCAGGATGCATTGGTTTTTTAAATCCGCATATTTTTAGAAGCTGAATTTATTAAATTTTCAATACCCCACAGTCTCTGCTGTGGGGTGTCCTTATATTCCCCCTTTGGCAAAGGGGGATGAAGGGGGATTTTTGAATAAATAAATTTTCAATAAATCTCCCCTAACCCCTCTTTGCCAAAGAGTATTCCCCCTTTGGCAAAGGGGGATGAAGGGGGATTTTTGAATAAATAAATTTTCAATAAATCTCCCCTAACCCCTCTTTGCCAAAGAGGGGATCAGAAGGATTCCCGACAAGCGGGAATGACAAAGTACGATTTATTTTAAGATACCCCGCCGTCTCTGCGGCGGGGAGCTTCATTAATTATAACTTTTTCCGAAGAATTTGTGGTTATAATGGCATTTTCATTGTTATTTCTGAGCAGCTGAGGTTAAGAATCCAGATTTTTTAAAAAAAGTGTGTTAATATAAAACAATTAATAATTGCGAATGTTAACAGGAGAAAAATGACAAAATCAGGCAAATTTATAAATAAGTGGATGAAGCGGACGAGAATGCTGTTCCGTTTGTTTATGTTTAAGATCGGCCTGGATAAAAGACCTGTCTTCGCCGTTTTAACCGTTAATGCGCAGTGCAACTTCAAATGCAAATACTGTTTTGCCGATTATCATAAAAAAGTTGAAAAACCTCTTTCTACCGAACAGATATTCCATATCATAGATGAACTCGATGACTACGGGGTCATCTATCTGAATGTACATGGCGGAGAGGCATTGATAAGAAAGGATATCGGTCGGATTATCGATTATGGCCTCGGCAAAAAAATGTTCGTTAATCTGATAACAAACGGGAGGTTCTTGAAAGAGAAGTGGGATGAAGTTAGGAATATAGACAGCATGTGCATAAGCCTTGACGGAAGGGAAGAAAATAATGATAAGAACAGGGGCGAAGGGACATTCAAGATAGCTACCGAGGCTATTGATTTCGCACTGTCAAAAGGGGCAACTGTAAGAATTGGGATGACAATTACCCATCACACAAAGGACGACCTGGAATGGCTCGCAGAATGGGCAAAAAAGAGGAATATCTATATTCATCATTATCTCCTTTTTGACCAGGATAACCTCTCCGAAGACCTGAGGATGACGCGAGAAGAGAATAATGAGGCACTGAGAAAACTTATTGAATTGAAAAAACGAGGGTATCCGGTTTTTTACAGCTTAAGGACATTGGAGTACGCTCTAAACTGGCCGTTCGAAAAGCTGATCCTTCGCAAAAACGACTTGAAAGACCTGAACAGACCGGAGAACTTTCAATTTATAACATGCAATTACAAAACAATAAATGTCCTTGTCGAAAGCAATGGAACATTGAGGGTTTGCAATGCAACGGTCAGGCAGGGCACTCATATCAGCATTCTCGACAAGCCCTTGAGAAAGGCAAAGGCAGAGCTTCTCGATGTAGATGATTGCATGTACTGCTACCACCTGCCCAAGATGGAGTTCAGCAACTTGATTGACTTGAGATTCGAACCGGTCATGAACCAGTTTGCCAATCAGTTGAAAGAGGATATCAAAGCTTTATTTGCAAAGGTTAAGCAAGGATAACGACAGATACCGGCAAACATAATGCATTCTGCAGTTTTTATCAATCCGCCCGGACCCTCCAGACTTTATCGGAGCATGACCTGTACATATGTATCAAAGGCAAATTATATCTGGCAACCGCAGGATTTTATTAATCTAAGCGCCCAATTTCCGGGCGATTTCAATATCGGATTTTATGATTGCAGTATCGATAATATATCGAAGGAGGAATTATTTAAAACAATCGCAGTTGAGCCTCCCGATATAGCTCTGATAGCCCTTTCTTCCATTGTGTATGGTCCGGATATGGATTTCCTGAAAGATTTCAGGAACAGGTTCAAAGATACAAAGATACTGATACTCGGAGATATCTTTCTCGAGAAGGTTTTTTGGGAGAAGGGCATGGAGCATGCCGACGGGTTAATATTAAATTCTATAGATATCAATCTCGCCGAATATATAGAAACAGGCAGGAACGTCTCCGAAAATCTTATCTTAAAAGGTAGTATCCCTACCGAAGAAAAGGCATACAGCGCAAAGTCTAAAAAGGTTTCTATAGGTGTCCCGCGGCATGAGCTTTTTATCAATAAAAAATACCGTTTCCCGTTTGTAAGGTCATTCCTCTACAGCACCGTATCAACTCAATTTGGCTGCCTCTACCAGTGCAATTATTGCTCGCAGTGTAAGATACCGGTATCTTACAGGGATTATGGAGAGGTTCTGGAGGAGATTAGAAAAGTTCATAGTCTCGGCGTAAGAGACATTTTTTTCGGAGATCCCAATTTCGGGTTTCCAAAAGAGAACGCATTACCGCTTTTGGAGGGGATGATCAAGAATAATTTTTCGATGAGGTGGGTCTGTTATATTAATCCGGCATTGGTTGATGGTGAAATTTTAAGATTGATGAAAAAGAGCGGTTGTCATACCGTCATCATTGGAGTCGAAGACGAAGATATCGATATGCTGCGAGAACTATATAAAAGGACACTTTCGAGACAAAGGCTTCAGGAGTTCTGCAGTGAATGCAATCGTCTCGGTATAAATGTATGCGGAGATTTTATTATAGGTCTGAACAGTGATGAAAAAGCAGTCGAGCGGATGGTAGATTTTGCAAAGATGCTTAAGCTGGATTATGCCTCTTTTAATATCTTCTCGGTCTTATTCGGATCGAAGGTAAGGGAAAACCTAATCAAGGAAGGTAAAATAGACCCTTATATCGTCGGGTTCGATACGAGCGGTACCTATGGGCAAAACGAAAGGCTTGTTCGCCTCAGGAATATGGCAGTTAAAAAATTTTATCTGCGACCCTCATATCTTCTTAGACGGATATCGAGAATAAGTAGTCTACCGGAACTGATCATACAGTTTGAGGAAATGGTCACAATGTTCAAGAACCACATTCTAAAAAGAAAGGCGGACAGTGACTAAGGCTGCCTTTATAGATTTCTCCTGCAACGTATATGATAAACATCATGTATATACACTTGCGAGCTATCTCGGGTCAAAGGGCTTTGGTATCGAATATATCAATGAAGATGGTTTTAAAAAGACACTGGAGAGGATAAGGGAGATTAAGCCGGACCTGCTCCTTTATTCCGCCTTCTCCATAGACACCGATGTCTATTTCAGGTTCGATGAGTATGTAAAGAAACATCTGAATATAAGTTCGATCCTGGGAGGGGCAGGACCGACATTCGACTGGGGACTGATAGAAAAAGGCACGATAGACGCCTTATGTGTTGGAGAAGGCGAATATACAATTGAGGAGTTTATAGAGAATGGCTTTTCAGGCGGAAAGAATATAATTATGAAGGGACAGGGTGCTCCTTCCGGATTTCATCGCCTTATTGACCTCGATTCCATCCCAATCCCCGATAGAAGTATAGTCTACGAAAAAGATATTGTTCTAAGGTCTATGCCTTCCAAGCAATTTCTTGCGGGCCGCGGTTGCCCCTATAATTGCACTTATTGCTTTAACAACATATTCAACCGTGTTTTTAAAGGCTGCGGGCAGATTGTAAGATTCAAGAGCATTGATTATCTGGTCGAAGAAATTCATTATACATTTAAAAAGTATCCCTTTAAAAATGTGGTTTTCCATGATGATACATTTATTTCCAATAGGAAATGGTTCTTTGAATTCTGCGAGCGTTTTCCCAGAGAGGTAGGTCTTAATTATTCCTGTATGGTAAGGGCAGACCTTATTGATGAGGATGTAGCCAGGGCTTTAAAGGACAGCGGATGTATTTCGGCAAATTGGAGCATCGAGTGCGGGAACGACTATATAAGGAATTCGGTATTAAAACGTAATATGAGCAGGGAGCAGATACTGGAGGCAGGAAGATTGCTGAATAAATACAATATACCACAGAAGATAGCCAATATGTCGGGTCTTCCCGGCGAAAGATTTGACGATATGATCGAAACCCTTAAATTGAATATGGCTATAAGACCTCAACTATGTATGACTAATATCTTTATACCATTTCCAGGTGTTGAACTGACCGATTATGCACTTAAGAATAATTATATGACACGGGAGGCGCTGAATAACCTTCCAAATAATTTCTATATTCGGTCTGCCTTAAATTACTCACCGGCCGAAGAAACGAAAATACAAAAATTCACATGGCTGTTCCAAGCCTTCGTTGATTACCAGTTCCTTTTCAACAATAAAACTTTTTTTATGCTGATGATGAGCCTTCCCAAGTTTATCCTGCGACCTTTTTTTGAGATATACTATCTTTATAAATTCTCTAAACAGTACAATATCAAGACGCCTTTTCGTATATCATGGCTTGTTCTGATTAGACATTTAAAAGGGACCTTTGGGCTTCACAGACCCGATAGAAAACTTTAACAATTACAGACATGCCGATAATGGGTTAATATGATATTTGACAAATCACAGAAATATGTGAAGACTTGAAAGGAGGCTCGATGGAAAGACAGAATGTAACGTTATCGCTTCCCAAAGACCTATTAAAAAAGGCGAAGACCTTAGCCGTGATGGAGAACTCCGGTAAAGCGTGACCGGTTCAAGATCAAAGATAATTATGGTATATCCCCAGATGGGTTTTTCCGGGGCTTTTGTGATGCATCCTCCATTGGGACTGTTGTACGCTTCAATCGAACTTGTCAAGCACGGAATTGATGTCCAGATCGTGGACACGAGATTGTTTCCCGGTACATGGAGGGAGGAATTAAGAAAAATAGTAGATGCCGGCACTCTGGCGATCGGCATAAGCGTTATGTCGGGAAAACCAATAAAGAGTGCAGTGGAGATCGGACATTTTATCAAATCATTAGACCCCGAGATAAAAATTATATGGGGAGGTCCTCATGCAACCTTTTTCCCGGACACCATCCTGACGCATGATTGGAACTGCGATTATGTCGTGTGCGGTTATGCGGTACAAGCCTTTTATGAACTTGTGCACTGCCTGATGAATAATATAGAGCCTTCCTCGGTAAAAGGTGTTTCGTATCGGAGGGGTAATGATATCATACGGATTCCGAGGGACGATACACAATTTGAATTCGTAGATTACAAAGAAATTCCATATCACTTAATAAAGGATTTTAAGGTTTATGGACAGTTGGACCAGGATAAACGGATATTCTCGATATACAGCGCCATGGGGTGTCCATACAAATGTTCCTTTTGCAGTGCACCGGCGGAATATGCAAAGATCAAGGGTAGGCAATGGGTTCCCCTGCCTGTCAAGGAGGTAGCTGACCATATCGGATATCTGGTTGAGAAATACAATGCCAATTATATCTATTTTATCGATAATGATTCTTTTGTAGATATAAGACATGTGGAAAGTGTCATAAACGAAATCAATGCCAGAAAAATAAAGGTGGGTCTGGGATTCAGAGGGGCAAGGATCAACGAGATCAAAAAAATGAGCGATACCTTTCTCGATAAGTTAGCCGATGCAGGTACGGATATTTTGCATATAGGAGCCGAGAGCGGCAGCGACCGAATATTGCAATTGATGAATAAAAACTGCAGCGTCCGTGATATCATTGAATGCAATATCAAGCTCTCCAGACATCCCGGGATTATTGCCGCTTATAATTTTATTATGGGGATTCCAACCGAAACACTCGATGACATTAAGGCAACGAGGGATCTGATGTTCCGTCTGGTTGAAGATAATCCCAATTGCATCATTTTCCAACCGAATAAATTCAGGCCTCTTCCCGGGACAAAGCTCTTTGAGTCAGCAAAGAAAGAATGGGGATACAAACCACCTGAAACCCTTGAAGAGTGGTCTAATATCGAGGTAGAGGGTGATTTTTCTGCACCGTGGTACACCGGGGAGATGAAGAAATTCTGTGACCTGATGCTTATTGGTTCTTATTTTATTGATAACAAGATAAACAAGGTTACATCAGGCCGCACCATGTTTTATAAGCTACTCAGGATTATCAATGCGGTCTACGGCCCTGTTGCACGCTTCCGATTAAGGCATGGGATATATCAGGGATTACTGGAATATCAACTTTATAAGGTCATCACTATAATAGTAGCGAAATATAAAAAGGCAGGCTTTAGAGCGACTTGATATGTGTGGAATCTGCGGCTGGATAGATCATAACAACAGAGAAGAATATAATCTGACTCAATTAAAAAAAATGGCTGCGGTTCTCTCCCATAGAGGCCCGGACGAAGATGGTTTCTGGATTAATAGAAATGTTGCCTTAGGCCATCGTAGATTAAGTATTATTGACCTCAACAGCGGGCAACAACCTATGTCGGGCAATAAGGGGAATATCATTGTCTTTAACGGTGAGATATATAATTATAAAGAATTACGTAATGAGCTGATAAGCAAGGGTCTGATCTTTAGAACCGATTCGGATACGGAGGTTATACTACATGCTTATGAGATATGGGGAGAGAGGTGTGTAGACAGATTCATAGGGATGTTCAGCTTTGTTATATGGAACCCTCAAAAAAGGGAACTTTTTATTGCCCGCGACCGTCTCGGGAAAAAACCCCTCTATTATTATCAAAGCAATTCATTATTTGCCTTTGCGTCAGAATTAAAATCTCTCTTATCTTTGAGTGAGGTGAGAAAAAATATCGGGATTAATCCGTGTTCGGTAAGCGATTATTTATCACTCGGTTATATCCTTACTCCAAAGACAATTTTTACAGGTATAAACAAGCTTCCGGCAGGGCATTATGGTATTTATAAAATTGATAACGGCAATTTGGCATTACATAAATACTGGCGACTTGAAGATTTTTTAGTGCCCGGGAATAACGCACCATATGATATCGGAATGGAAAATGATTTCTTTGCTATCTTCAATGATGCGGTCAGAATAAGGCTGTACTCGGATGTGCCTCTCGGCGCCTTTCTGAGCGGAGGGATTGACTCCTCGTCTGTTGTGGCATCCATGTCCCATATCCGTAATACGAAGTTGCATACCTTTTGTGTGGGATTCGGAGAAGACACTTATGACGAATCCCATTATGCCGAAATAGTTGCCCGGCAACTGGATGTTGATCTGAAAGTTCGTTTTTATAGAAGCCTTACAAATACCGAACTCTCAAGGTTGATCTGGCATTTTGACGAGCCTTTTGCAGACAACTCTTTTATCCCGACGTACCAGTTGAATAAACTGGCAAGGGAATATGTTACCGTAGCCCTTTCTGGCGACGGCAGTGATGAAGTTCTTGCCGGCTATCCTACGTATATGGCCGACAGATTATTTAGATTTTATTCTATATTGCCTGTTTTTTTTCAAAAATGGCTTTATCTGTTAGTGAAGAATTTTTTGCGTCCCTCATACAAAAAGGTGAGCTGGGATTACAAGGCTATACAATTCTTAAGCAGTCATGGACTATCACTCGAAATGGCCCATTACTGGTGGAGGGTGATCTTTTCAGATACAGAGAAAAAAAACATTTTGAATCCTGATCTTTTAAAGGAATGTAAAGACTACAATCCGTTTGATACATTTAAAGGTTATTTTAAACAGGTGCAGCATGCTGACTTTTTGAATAGGTCTCTATTTGTTGATATAAAAACCTGGCTTCAGGACGACATCCTCGTTAAGGCAGATAGGATGAGTATGGCCAATTCTCTTGAAGTGAGATCTCCTTTTTTAGATCACCGCCTTGTAGAGTTTGCAATAAAACTACCTAAATCTGCTAAAATAAGTTGGAATAATCAGAAAATTATTTTGAAAAACTGCATGAAAAAATATCTGCCGGTACAGACTATACATAGAAAAAAGAGCGGTTTTAATGCTCCTGTTAATATTAGAACAAACTCACTACAAAAATCTATATTGTTTTCTGGAAATTATAGTTTGAATCCGGAAATGGAAGATGTAACATTTAAATCGTTTAATTTAGCTGTTTTGCAGATATGGTTCGATATGTATGAACAGTTTAAAGTTACCGGAAAATGGGAGCCTTTAGTTTATGACACTTAAAAAAGTTATTGTTTTTATCCCTTGTTTTAACGAAGAAAGAACGATCGGTATTGCCATTGACAGGGTTAGAGCCTTATACCCGCCTGAGATTACAAGCCCCGATGGTTACTATGTTGAACTACTCGTAGTCAACGATGGTTCCACAGACAAAACCGAGGATATAGCGACTTTAAAGGGCGTCAGAGTGGTTTCCCATCAAAGAAATTTAGGGCTTGGGGGAGCCACCCGTACCGGTCTGGAGAGCGCATATGAGATGGAAGCTGACATTGCTGTTAAACTTGATGCAGATTTGCAGCATCCTCCTGAGGACATAAAAGGCGTTATCATGCCGCTAATCGCCAATGAATCCGATATATGCCTCGGCTCACGATTTGCTGGGGAAATATATTATAAAATGCCTTTAGTGAGACTGCTGGGAAATAAATTTTTTACGTGGCTGATGAACAGGCTCACCACTTACAGGGTTTCTGACGCTCAGACTGGCCTTTTTGCCTGTAACAGGAGATATTTGTCAGTTTTTGATATCCATGGAAATTATAATGCGGCCCAACAACTGTTAATCGACGCCCATAATAAACACATGCGATATTGTGAGGTGCCTGTAGTGTTTTATCCAAGGACTGAAGGGAAGTCTTTTGTTAACCTTAAATATCCATTCTATGTAATGATAAATATCTTCAGACTCCTGACTTACGCCAATCCCCTGAAGGTTTTTTCTTTTCTTGGCTTTGGTCTTATTTCCTTTTCTGTTATCTATTATGCGATTTTCCTGCTCTCCCAAAGATATAATTGGTCTATTTCTTATATATTTATCAAAAACCTGTCGCTTGTTACCTTGCTTCTGGGAGTACAGTGTCTGTTTTTTGGAATACTTGCAGACCTGATAGTCCATAGGAGAAAATAGGAATAGTTTTTAACATTTATTATATGTCCTGAATGCCATGGAAAATGAAAAAACAGATATAGTTTTAGTAAATCCGCCTTTTTCTTTGAAAGAAAACTTTGGCTTACTGGATTTCGTGTCTACTTATGGAGCACCTCTTAATTTATTATACCTTGAGTCCTGCATGAACAAGGCAAATATAAATGCAAAGATTATAGACCTCGCTTACGAAACCAGGAGTCTTGAGGAATGTGCAAAATACATTGTTTCATTCAGACCTGATTTTGTAGGTGTGGCGGTGCATTTTACTTTTCTGGTAGATAAATCTTTAAAACTGATATCTCTCATAAAGAAGCTTGACCCACGAGTAAAGATTATAGTAGGCGGCGTGCATTTTTCTTCTATGCCGGAGAGAACTTTTGAAGAGTGTCCGGCAATAGATATAGGGATTCTGGGTGAAGCAGAAGAAATGATCATTCATGTAATAAATTACATCAGGCAGGGGAAGCCCCTCGTTGCTCTGAAAGGCGTTGTATTCAGGGAAAACGGGAAATTGAGGAACGATGGTTTCATCAACCAGGTATCCGATCTTAAATGCCTTCCGTTTCCGAGATATGATAAAATAAGTTTTCTTTCATATTCGCCGGCTCTTCACAAAGAAAAGAGGGAGATAAATTTTCCTATTATCACCGCCAGAGGGTGCCCTTTTAAGTGCAGATTTTGCGACAGAACCGTATTAGGCAGTAAGATAAGATTTTTTGATATTGACTATCTTTCAGAGATGATTGATTTCCTTGTTTTTCGATATCACGTATCCTGTTTCAATGTTGAAGATGAGAATATCTGTATTACTCAGAAGAGATTTAAGGAGATCTGTGACCTTTTTGAAGACAAAAGCAAAAGATATGGTATTACATGGGGTTGTTCCATGCGTGCCGACAGTGTGGATGACCTTTTTGAAGACAAAAGCAAAAGATATGGTATTACATGGGGTTGTTCCATGCGTGCCGACAGTGTGGATGAAGATACCGGGAAGATGCTCCGGAAAGCCAACTGTCGCAGTGTTACCTTCGGGATAGAATCAGGTTCTCAGAAGATGCTTGACATCTATAATAAGAGCATCAAAATAGATAGCGTGCGTGAAAAATGCAGGATAATCCGAAATGCCGGAATTGTTCTTTCTGGCTCCTTCATAATCGGAGGTCCAGGAGAAGATGAATTGACCATTGAAGAAACTATTAATCTAATTAAGAAAATAGATTTAGATTTCATGTTTTTGTGGTACTTCGTGCCTACACCAGGATCGGAAATCAGCAAGGACATTGAATCAAAAGGGAAAATTGTCGGGGGGTATTCATTGATGTCAGGCCAATATGTTTCTTTTGTCCCAAACACAATGACAAGAGAGCAATTGGAATGTGCATATAAGAAAATTTACAAGACTTTTTATCTCAAGCCGTCTTCCATTATAAGAATAGTGAAAAAGTATGGTATATCAAAAACCCCTTCCCTGATACTGGACGGTTTTAGATTTCTCTATCGTTTTTTAGTAAAAGGTTAGAGGAAAGGAAAGATTGTTGGCGTATCTTAAGAAGATTATAGAAGATATGTCTGAAAAAATCAAAAAATTGCCATATTAATACTTATGGGACGACATGGTCATTAGTCGGACAAAAAAACGCTTCTTTTTCTTAAATCACCTTATTTTATTCCTAATTCAGTATGCCCGTATATTTTTGTTTTCCCCCGTAAAACCCGAAAACGTTATAAGCCATTCAAGTCTCTCTCTGAAAGGATACCCAAATTCCTTATTATTAACATTAAAACTAGTCATTGCGAGGTAATCGATCATCGGGCCTATTGTGATAATCGTCACGAATGCTATAAGAATAATTTTTGAACGTACTTTTTCAAAGAATATTGCAAACCATATGATGAAATTTATCGTACCTAAAAGATACCCCAACGTCAAAAACCTGCTCATTGTATGCTTATAACCATAATCGTAAAATGAAAAAGGGAATACGATGCCGAACCCTGTAAGAAAGGTGATAATAGAGATGTTCGACAAATATTTTAGATCTATAACGTATTCTTTTTCGGCCGGAATAAAATTATGAACAGTTTTCCCCTTCAGCAAAGACAATCGCAATAATATAATACCCAACAATGAAAAAAAAGTTATTCTGAATGATGCCCATAAAAGATCTTCAAGATTCGAGACGAGAAAATATATATTCTCCATTGTAATTGTATTACCATAATTCTGGTTGGCAAAATAGACCTCGGCAGGGGTCATCGGCCATCCGGTGAAATGACGTGGCCCAAAAGCTCTACGCGGGTCCGCAAGACAGATTATATACGGGAGCCCAGGCATTATATTCAAAAACTCGCTTTTTTCTCTTATACTTATAGACGTATAAGGCATTGCCATGTTTTCCACTCCGAGGGTGTCCTGAAACTCCTTAGGAGTGAGCAGTCCACCCATGGGAATCCCGACCAGCACCGATACCCAGAGTGCAATACTCACAAATAGTATCCTTTTAAAAGGGAATACATCCTTCCTAAAAAGAGATATCATCAGGAGCAAGATAAGTAAGGAAGAAACGATGACGATATTATGTGCTCCGGCAAGATTCCAGCTAATCCCGAAAATGAACGGGATTAATATCCCTTGCAATGGTTTGCCCTTACCTTTAATAACAGTCAAAAACCAGACCAAAAATACGAGAAAACTGCCCGCACAAAATATAGAATCGGTATATCCATTAAACGCCCATGGACTATAATTGTCCAATACATAAACATGATTTAAAGAAAGAGCAGTATTACCGAACATGAGAATGAAAACTCCGACTTTCGACATTCTTTGGCTCAGACCAAAATATCTCAGGAACCCATAGCTTGTAAGGATAAAAAAAAATGTCGAAGAACTTAAAAACAGATTGAGACCAGCAATTCACGGTGAAGGGAATATTGCATAGATAATAAGGTAATTTAGGGAAATCGAGAAATATTTTTCGTAAACTTTAGTAGCAAAAGCACTGTTTGGAGTAATCCTCAGTTAAATCACTTCAAAAAGAAACGTAAA
>JACQXD010000085.1 GCA_016208875.1 Nitrospirota bacterium | reverse complement strand
TTTAAAAACTCTGACCCTATGACACTTGGACGCTCTGACACTTCTTTTATTGCCTTCGGTATCCTCTGGTTCTTTATAACTCTTTCCGTTGAATCATCCATAATTCCGATAAAAGATGTAATCTTTGAACACAGACTTTATCTGCCGAGTATCGGATTTATAACAGCATTTAGTATGGTTGTATTTCATTACGGATCACGCCTTCCCCTGGTTACAGGCCATGCACTACTGGCTGTTATTATCATTGTTCTTTCGATTGCTACTTACCAGAGAAATCTCGTGTGGAAGGATAAAATAAGTTTATGGGAGGATGTAATAATAAAGAGCCCTTTAAAAGATAGGGCACACAATAATCTTGGTGATGTCTATTATAATAAAGGCTGGATCGATAAGGCCATCGAACATTATCGAATCGCTCTGAAAATAAGACCTGACTATCCGGATGCCCATTACAATTAAGACCTGACTATCCGGATGCCCATTACAATCTCGGTAATGCCTACTATAATAAAGGTTGGATCGATAAGGCCATCGAACATTATCGGATCGCTCTGAAAATAAGGCCCGATTTCCCGGCAGAAGCTTATTATAATTTTGGTATTGCCTACTGGTCTAAGGGATTAACCGATGAAGCAATAAGGCATTTTCAGATGGCTTTAAATATAAAGCCGGATTATTTCGAAGCGCATAACAATCTTGGGGTTGCATATCGTACAAAAGGGTGGCTCGATAAGGCCATTGAGCATTATCAAATTGCCGCAAAACTGAATCCGAATTATGCCGATATCCCTTTCAATCTTGGGGTAGTTTATGAGGAAAAAGGGTTGTTGGTTGAGGCTATTAAGGAATATCAAACAGTTTTGAGACTTAACCCTAAAGATAAGGAAGCAAGGAATAATCTGGAAAGAGTATTTCGGCTAAATAAATGAGCAAGGTTGGCGGCAGATTAATCTGCCGCCAACCTCATTGATAGGCTTTAACACTGCATGGCTATGTTTGCAGCCTGTATCCAGCAGTATATATACTCACTGTCTGTTACCGCAAAGTGCGTTCCGGTGCCCTCAACAGTACCGGGCATCAGGTTATCGGTTGCTGTTATATTTTCATCCGTTGTCTCTGCTATAACAAATCCGTGAAGAAAGAGAAAAACTGTAACTAATACAATTGAAAACATAAAAATCTTTTTCATGGTTGATTCCCTCCGTTTATTCTTTTGAATGTAATTTTTCAAAAACTCTGGATTCCTGCCTCCGCAGGAATGACTTTCAGATAATTACCTCAAGGCGGAACACCGGAAGAAATACATGGGTCTTTATTATTTGGAAGGCTCAAAATGACCATCCGGAGATTGATGCTGATTTTTTGAAAAGAAATTTTTTAAAGGAGTATACTGTCTGAGCAATATTGAGGCCAGATTAAAATTCAGTGCTGAAAATATAACAACTTTCAGAGATAAGTTCTTTCCACCCTACCCCCTTGTTCTATTTAGATAAGATGACCTCTGATTTTTAGCATAACGTTAACCAAAGTTTATGTCAAGAATTTTTACAATTTTTACAATAAGAATCTGCTTAATTTTGCATTTTTATCTTTAATTTTTGATTTGAACTTTGAGCGATGTCTGCACTTTTGGGGTTAACACTATTTACTTTACCGTAGTGATCGCAATTGTGTTATTGCCCTCTCCATATCCTCGGGTAGCCGGCTGTGGAATTCGAGATACTCCCCTGTAACCGGATGGCTAAACCCAAGCAATTCTGCATGAAGCATCTGTCTCGGAAATGAAATCTTTCTCCTGTCATTAACCTCGATCTCTACCCTTCTTCCATATGTCCTGTCGCCGAGCACAGGATGCCCGATCGATGCAAAGTGAACACGTATCTGATGTGTCCTGCCTGTTCTTAGTTTCGCCTCTATCAATGTAGCATACCGAAATCTTTCGACTACCTTCCATATAGTCATTGCCTCTTTGCCTTTTTTTACCCTTGTCGACATCTTTTTCCTATCGGTTTCGGACCTTCCTATGCGGAGGGCAATCTCTCCGCCGTCGTTTTTGATGTTCCCGTAGATAATCGCGATGTATTTTCTGTTTATCGTTCTTCGTTTAAACTGTTCGGCCAACATGTAATATGCGGCATCATCGAGGGCTATGACCATTACCCCGGATGTATCCCTGTCAAGCCTGTGCACTACACCGGGTCTAAGGGGTCCGCCGGTCTTTGCAAGTTTCTTACAATGGTATGAAAGGGCATTCATTAAAGTCCCTCTATTATGCCCGGCAGCCGGATAGACCACCATATCAGGGGGCTTATTCACAACAACTAAATATCTGTCTTTAAAAAGTATCTCTATAGGCAGAGGTTCTGGTACGAGACCCGGAGTTTCCTCTTCGACAATAGTCAAAGTAATAATATCGTTTGCCTTTACTCTGTAATTGTGTCTGATGGATTTCGAGTTGACGAGCAAAAGTTTTTTTCCTATAAATTTTTGGATTTGCGAGCGGCTGATACCTGTCTTTTCAGACGCGAGGATATCTATCCTTTTCCCGGGGTCTTCTCCGGCAACCTTTATTTCCTGCAATGCCATTGCAATCTAATTTTACACGAAATGGACAAGATAAATTTCTATTTACACACATCCCGCCGGAAAGTTATACTAACAAACTAAATCTTTTTCTCTTTAGAAAAACTTGATGAAGAAATCAACTTTGCTGCTTTTATATTTTATTGTCCATACCGTTCTTTCAGGATATGCATTGCCTATTGTTTCCGCCCAGGAACAGCCCCTGATTACTTCTATCGAAGTGAGAGGACTCAGGCGGATCGAAAATGCTGCCGTAAGATCCAAAATAACGCATATGGCGGGTGAATCGCTTTCGAGCGAGAAGACTGCTCAGGATATAAAAAATATCTACAGGATGGGATACTTCGACGATGTAAGGGTTGAGATAGAACCATTTGAGGGCGGGGCAAAATTAATCTATCTGATAAAAGAAAAGCCCACTATTATCAAAATCGACTTTCAGGGCAATAAAGAGATAGAAGATTCAAAACTGAAAGAGAAGATAACTATAACGGCAAACTCCATATCCGACACTGTCTTAATACAGGATAATGCCGATAAGCTTCGTACCTTTTACGAAGAAGAGGGATACTGGCTGTCAAAGATCGTTCCGGTCATTAAGAAAATAAGTGACGCCGAGGTTTCGCTTACATACCAGATAGAGGAGGGCCCCAAGGTAAAGATAAAGGACATAATCATCGAGGGGAACAAGTCCTTCTCGAAAAAGCAGATTAAAAAAGTAATGAAAACCGACACGTGGTGGATGTTCTCTTTTATAACGTCTTCCGGTTACTACAAAAAAGAGACTATGATCTCCGACATCGAAAAAATAAGGGAACTTTATTTCAACAACGGCTATATAAAGGTGGCTGTGGCGGACCCTGTGATAGAGATTACAGAGGATAAAAAGGGAATGAAAATAACGCTTATGATCTCGGAAGGGGACAGGTTTAAGATATCCTCTGTTGAGATTGTCGGCAATAAGGCATTTTCAGAAGACGACTTAAAGAAGAAAATTCAGTCTTTGCCGAATAATGTGTTCAGCAGGGGGGGCTTAAGGAGAGACGTCGCTGCCATGACGGAGATGTATTCGGAAAACGGGTATGCACTTGTGAGTATTTATCCCGACCTTATACCCGATGACGCCTCAAAACAGATTAAGATATCTTTTAAAATAGAGGAGGGAGATATCTACAGGGTCGGCAGGATAGATATCTCCGGCAATAGCAGAACGCGGGATAAGGTTATAAGAAGAGAGGTGCGACTTGACGAGGGAGATATCTTTAACAGTAAACTTCTCAGAAGGAGTTACGAGAGGATCGGTAATCTCAACTTTTTTGAATCTGTCGATATGCAGCCGAGACCCCGGCCGGACGAAAAACTTGTTGATATCGGGATAAGGGTGAAAGAAAGACCGACGGGTTCTTTCAGCGTTGGAGGCGGTTACAGTTCGGTAGACAAACTTATAGGCACTATAGACGTCACACAGGGCAATCTTTTCGGTAGGGGGCAGTATATAAAATTAAAAGGCGAATTCGGAGGTACAAGCACAACTTACGAACTCTCGTTCAGAGATCCATGGTTTCTGGACAGACCGATCTCATTCGGCACGGGCATCTATAAAACTACAAGAGATTATTCGGAATACAATAGAAAGGCAACAGGGTTTGATATATCATTAGGCAAAAATCTGTCGGAATATTGGAGAGGCGATATTACCTATAACTACGAAAGGGCCACCATATCCGATATAGCCGACGACGCCTCGTCCACGATAAAGGAGCAGGAAGGAACAAAGACAACGAGCAGTATTACACCCTCGATTACAAGAGATTCGAGGGATAATTTCCTCGATCCCCATACCGGTTCGAGGAACTCCTTTTATGTGACTTATGCAGGACTCGGGGGAGACAATAATTTTGTGAAAGGCAATATCGATTCCACATGGTTTTTCCCTTTAGGCGTAACTACGATTTCCCTGAGGGGACGCTATGGCTATGCAACGGGTATCTCCGGAAAAACCCTTCCTCTTTACGAGAGGTTCTACGTCGGAGGCATTTACACTATAAGAGGGCTCGATTTCGGCGAGGCAGGACCGAGGGACAGCAATGGAGAGGTTATAGGCGGCACAAAACAGATCATATTCAACGCCGAGTATATCTTCCCTATACTCAGCGAATTAAGGCTTAAAGGAGTTATATTTTTTGATGCCGGAAGGGCATTCGATTCCTCGGAAGACGCCAAGGATCTAAGATACACCACGGGAGGCGGGGTCAGATGGATTTCTCCGATAGGGCCGCTGCGGTTAGAATGGGGATACAATATTGCTCCAAAACCCGGGGAGGATAAAAGCAGATGGGAATTCACTTTCGGAAGCTTTTTTTAATTTAATTAAGGAGAAAATTTGCCATGAAATCTTACAACATTGCAGTCATCCCTGGAGACGGGACAGGACCTGAGGTAATAGCCGAAGGTATTAAGGTATTAACTGCAGCTTCGGAAAAATTCGGATTTAAAATCGAGTTGACTTATTATGATTTCGGCGGAGACAGATACCTGAAAACAGGTGAGGTTCTTCCCGAAAATGCAGTCTCCGAACTTAAGGAATATCATGCGATCTATCTCGGTGCAATAGGCCATCCGGATGTAAAACCCGGAATACTTGAGAAGGGGATACTTTTAAGGCTTAGATTCGAACTCGACCAGTATATTAATTTGAGACCTGTGAAACTCTATCCCGGTGTTGACTGTCCGTTAAAAGATAAAAAACCGGAGCATATCGATTTTGTCGTTGTAAGGGAGAACACAGAGGGCTTATATGCAGGCGCAGGAGGGGTATTGAAAAAAGGGACGCCCGATGAGATTGCCGTGCAGGAATCCATAAATACGAGAAAAGGCGTTGAAAGATGCATTAGATTTGCTTTTGAGTATTGCAAGAAAAGAAATAAAATGAAAAAGCTAACTCTTTGCGGAAAGACAAATGTTCTGACATTCGCATTTGATCTGTGGGAAAGGACCTTCTATGAGGTTGCAAGAGAGTATCCCGATATAAAGGCTGATTATGCCCATGTAGATGCAATAACAATGTGGTTTGTGAAAAATCCGGAGTGGTTTGATGTGATTGTAACGGACAACATGTTCGGAGATATTATCACAGACCTCGGAGCAATGATACAGGGGGGTATGGGGATTGCTGCAGGCGGGAATATAAATCCTCAGGGGGTTTCGATGTTCGAACCCATCGGTGGCTCTGCACCAAAATATAAAGGGAAGAAAGTCATTAATCCTCTCGCTGCTATTTGTGCAGGCGGAATGTTGCTCGAATACCTTGGCGAAGAAAAGGCAGGCAAGGCCATAGAAAAGGCGGCAATGGAAGTTACCGGCAAGCACCTGAAGAGCCTCGCAGCAGGACAGATGGGATATTCGACTGCAGAAGTCGGCGATCTAGTAGTAAAGTATGTATTAGCCAATATTTTAGCTTAACCCAAAAAATGCATTGAGAAAAGTGCAGATGTCGAGAAAAAATTTATTTTTCGATACCTTAGTGTACCTAAAACTGATGTTATTACAAATATTTTTATCCATACAACAATTCAAGAAAGATTTAAAAAAATCATCGAGTTAAAGAAATTTTTGAGTGATGTCTGCACTTTTCGGGTTAATCGCATTATTTGGTTAAATGTGTTCCTATCGTAGGGCTTAAATAGAAAAGGGGACTGCTTCCGCAGTCCCCTTTGAGGGTTAGAGATCGTTACCTTCTTAACATCCGTCCCATTTACTGCAGACCATGGTAGTTATCAGCCGAACTCTGAGCATCCGATTCGCTTGTGGGTCCCGATATGACACTGCCATAGATGTTGCTGTCATGGCATTTGCCGCAGGTATATTTGGGTGTAATGTAATTTGTTGCAATGTTTTTACCGTCGGCATTTGTCCTCGTTATCCCGGAACCCGATGGCTTGATCTTAAAGATATGGGTCTTTAAATCAGCCTTCCGTCCCCAGCCGGATGTCGAATAGTTAATTGCGCTTTTTGTTGCCTCTGCCATATGGCAGTCAACACATGTGACATTATTGTTTTTATGTGCAATCCTCATAGAATCCGTTGCCGCTGTATCGGCACTTGACACATTTAAATGGCAGTCTTCGCAGGTCTTCTTTATAGCCCCTCTTTCCTCTGCCGATTTGTCGTTATCAGTGATACCGAGGGCGCTGGCTACAGATGCAAGGACTTTCTTTGAACGCTTATGAGGATCGTGGCACTCTGTGCAGTCCAATGACGAATGGACTCCGTCATTATTTAATCCCACAAGTTCATTATACTGTTCATGGTGTGATATCCAGTCCCCGCTTATAACCGCGCCATTGGTGAGGATAGCACCGGTTCCGCCGCATTCCCCGTCCTGACCGCTTGTATTGGTAGATCTGATATGGCACTTTCCACAGAGATCCTTTGATGTGTTCTTTGTAATATTGTCCTTAGATGGGGAATTTGCATGGTTAAGTCCGGGTCCGTGGCACTCCTCGCACTGTACACCATCGAATGTCCACTCACTATAATAGCCGCCCTGGTTTGAAGAACTCATTCCGGGATTATTTGCCCATGGCTGAGTACGGCTGCCTGGTGCTGT
>JACQXD010000029.1 GCA_016208875.1 Nitrospirota bacterium | reverse complement strand
GGTAACGAGTATCACAGATTCAGAAGATAAAACTACCACATATGGTTACGATACAAAAGGCAATCCCACATCAACCACAGACCCATTAGGTGCAACCACTCAGTACCAATATGACTCAAAGGGAAATGTAACAAGCATAACCAATGCAGACGGCCAGACAACAGCATACACATACGACACTCACAGCTATCTCACATCAACAACAGATTCAACAGGAGTAACAACCACATTCACATACGATTCAGTCGGCAATATGGCAAGCCAGACAGATACATCCGGGAACACAACGACATACACATATGACAGCTTCAACCGTCTTAAAGGAATAACAGACCCACAGGGCAATGCAAGCACATTCACATATGATTTAAATGGAAACAGGACATCCTCGACAGATGCCAATGGAAACATAACATATTACGAATACAATTCAAAAGGACAGATAACAAAGGTCACGGATGCACTTGGAAATGTTACGGCTTATTCGTATGGAAACACTGGATGTTCATCATGCAGTGCCGGTACAGACAAACTCACATCAATAACAGATGCAAATAGAAATAAAACAACATATGAATATGACCTTCTCGGAAGGCTGATAAAAGAGACAGACCCTGAGGGGAAGATAATAACATATTCCTATGATTCGAATGGGAATCTGATAACAAAGACAGATGCTATGGGAATTACTACAACGTATACCTATGATTCTTTAAACCGTCTTACCGAACTTCAAACTCCCAACTCCGAACTCATAACTTACTCGTATGACTCTACAGGTAAGATCATCACAATGACCGATCCCTCGGGAACAACAGATTACATATATGATGATTCGAGCAGGTTGACGACAAAGGAAAGGATGATAGATGGGACAAGCTTCGTGACGGATTATGTCTATACCGCAGGCGGAAAGCTGACATCAATAACATATCCGAGTGGAAGAATGGTTTCTTATAATCTTGATGACGATAGTAGAATAACCGGTGTTACAGAAACAAAAGACAATAAAACTAACGAGATAATTACAAGTGTCTCTTATAATTCAAATGGTACGGTCTCTGATATTACTTATGCAAATGGGATAACGGCTACTAAGGGATACGATGTCAGAGGAGCATTGAACAGCCTGAATATTGGGAATCTTAAACAATTCTCATACACAAGAGATAATGTGGGAAATATAACAGCAATTAATGATGTCCTTGATTCTTCAAAGACAAAGACATATAGTTATGATGTCCTATATAGATTGACACAAGCAACGCAGGGGACTGTCCCAGATTTACCGGCGGAGCAGAGTGGAGCGGTAGAATCGGGACTGTCCCCGTACACAATCCAGTACTCGTATGACCCTGTTGGAAACAGAACAACAGAGACGAGTGATTCAGGGACGACAAATTATAGCTATAGTGCAAACAAGTTGACTTCGAGCAGTGGAGTAAAGAATTACTCTTTCGGCTATGATAACAACGGAAATACCATCAGCGAGAATCAGCGGCAATATACCTATAATCAAAATCAGAGACTCATCAAGGCTATCGAAAACGGAAGTACGCTCGGAGAGTATCTGTATAACGGCAATGGACAAAGGGTTAAGAAAGTTGTTCATATATGACCAGAGTGGAAACTTGATAGAGGAGGCAGACGAGGATGGTCAGATCAATTCCGATTATGTTTATTTAGAGAATATCCCCATCGCAAAAATTGACGAATGGTGGGAAGGGATGATATTGCCTGAAGCACCGACTGGTTTAGTAGTAACTCCTGGTGATTCGCAGTTGACTGTGAGTTGGGCTTCAAACACTGACACTGACACTGACACTGGTATTGATGGTTACAAGGTCTACTATGGCACACAATCGGGCAATTATACGAATTCGGTGGATGTTGGTGATACAACCAGTTACACAATCACAGGATTGACAAACGGAACAACATATTATGTTTCTGTTACTGCATATGCAGATTTAAAGGAGACATATTTCTACCATGTAGACTATTTGGGTACACCGATATTGATGACGGATAAGAATGGAAAAGTTGTTTGGGAAAAAGAATCCCTACCTTTTGGTGAAGAATACTTCTTGGGTGGAAGCATAACAAATAACATTGGTTTCCCTGGGCAATACTATGATATAGAGACTGGGTTATATCAGAACTGGCATAGAGATTATAACCCTGAGATTGGAAGGTATGTTGAGAAGGATCGGATTGGGGCTAAAGGTGGCATCAATCAATTTACCTATACAAAAAATAACCCCATAAATTGGGTTGATCCGAGGGGGTTAGATCGACTGAATTTTAATGGTAGCACTCTTTCGTGGATTAATGACCAAGGTCAAACAGTAAGTACATACTCTGCCCTTTCTGGCCCTTATGGTATGGGCAGATTACCAGCAGGGAACTATACTGGTCAGAACCTGCGACGTAGAACTATTAGTGCAATGACATGTTCTGGAGGTAATGGTTGGAGTCTTGATTTAGTACCAAATTTTCAAACTTGTCGTACTCTACTCCGCATACATCCAGATGGAGGCGTCCATGGAACAGAGGGCTGTATTGGTGTCTCATGCGACAGTGCGGATCAACTTTATAATGATCTATATGATTACTTTGGTGCAGGTTATACGTCTATTCCTGTTGAGGTAAAATATTAATGTATAAGTTACGGGTATTTATAATTGTGTTTTCACTGAGCTTTTTAGTCATACAGATAATAGCTTTAACGGATGTTTCATTGCACGTATCTGCTCAGATTTCAAATCGAGATGAAATAATACGTGTTTTCGAGAAGGCTATAAATTTAAACGAAGACATTAAACGCACAACAAATAAGATTCCATTAAGTGAATATCAAAAGAAACGTATGGAATTAGAGAAATTTCAGGAGGAAGTATTATCACCAAAGATAGTAGATGTTGTAAAACTGCTTTCTGCAGGGAAAGATATTGAATTAAGTACAAAGTTTTTTAATTTGTTGATTTCATATGAAAACTCTGCAGATGAAATATCTTCATATTCGCTTGCTGAAGTTTTTCTCAAGAATGCAGATTTAGTTTTAGAGACATTTAAAAATTTCAATAAACAGGAACAAAAACAACTTTATCAAAAACTTGAATGGGGCTGGAGAAATATAACTTATAATAAAGAAAAATCTGATAGGAGAATTAAAGAACTTTCTAAAAAACTCCAATCTTTGAAGAGACAGGTGAAAGATTAATACTGTAATAGAGATACTTATTCGAATGGTTGTATCGCTGCAACAACAAATGCGACAAGGGATAGGCTTAATCAGCTATTATCCCTTGAAGAAGGCAATAATACATTGTATGTTCAACCATAATAGCAAAGACAAAATTATTTTGTGAAGAATATGAAACCTATTCGCCATATTTTGTTTATAATTTTTTTTGGATATTTATTATTTTCTGCTGATGTTTTGCTTGCAAATAAAAATGAGACTATCAGCTATTATAAAAATCCTAAATCAATAATGAACAAGATTTCTAACCGGGGATCGCATGCCATTGTCTCTGAACTATACTCTTGCCATAAGGCTTGGGCTTTTGTTTTACAAAAAATTGCGACGGGTACAAAATCTTGGCTAAGAGTGGCTGTTGCACTTCATTCCGGTGCAGACGCGGGGACGAGTGAAATGTTAGCTTTATCGGTTGGGGAGGCACTTGAGAACTCACCAGATAATGTTTTTCTAGTTACTTTGAAAGAGTTTCGAGTAGAATCAATTTGTAGCGGGCCAGATATAGATAATGTACGTTATAATTCTTATGAACTTGCAATGAAGGCAATTAAACAAAGACAAAATCGTATTTTAGCTATTTCAGACCATAAACTTAAAAATGTTGGTGAGAAATGTATGCAAATTTTAGAAAAATCAAAAGATGGAATTGCGAGATTTTATGGAATTGGAGAGAAAAAATAGCTTGAGGGGTCACATCTTCAAAAATCATTTATGAGGGATAATTTGACAATGGAGAAAAGAAGATGAAAGCATGCAATAGTTTTATCAGATTCATATGTTTTTTAACAAGCGTGATGATACTTAAAAAGAAAATAAAAAGAAAATAGGGACACATCCCCTATTTTTGTTCCCTTAAGCGGGAAAGGGGACATTTTCTGAGTTTTTGGTTTCAATAACGGTAAAAAGGGAGGTGGATGAAGTTCAGGTAAATTTAATACACCTCATCATGCGAGCCGATGTCAAGGAGGGTGATGCAATTGTCAGCTAACTCAAAGACAATACGTAATTCATACGTTAACGAGCAAGCATACAATTCTTCCATGCCCCCTTTTAATTTGTGTGTTTTAAGCATAGGTGCAAAGGGATCATTTTTCAATATTTCAATAATCTTTGATAGCTTTGGGTCAAGGTCTGGGGACTTCTTTATTAATCTGGATACTGTTCTGCGAAATTGTTTTGGAGTAAAAAGCCTGTACAAATCACTCCTTGAACGCCCTAATAGCCTTCATGAGTGCATCTACCGATTTGAATTCTTCACGAGGCTCTGCTCTTGCTTTAAGCACTCTTTTAACAAATGCTTTGTGTTTTTTTTCTTTTTCAAGAAGATAACCTATAAAGTCCCGAACTTCGCAAAGCCTTTTTTCAGGAAGTTCATGGATCATATCATCAATATCATATCTTTCAATAGTTTTCATAATGAAATGATAAAAGATCGGGTGGTTTATGTCAAGAGCTTCGTATGAACGTATGAACGGTCACGGTTACGCCAAAGTCAGCCCCAATTTAAACGAAAAATATGGGACAGGTAAGAACGGAAAATGGGACATTTTTAAATTAAGGAGGCAGATGTGCTGCAGGTTAGAGGACCCCTTTAGGCGGAAGGAGTTTCTCTATAAGCCCTTTGAGGGAAACAATCTCGTTCTTTTTACTGAAGGGAGGCTGTGATGAACTTTAAACAACTTTCTGCAGTAAGAACTTTAAAGGGCAGATTCGGGTTCTTGCTTAGAAAATGTCTGTTTTCCGTTACAAGTGCATCGGCTCCGACCCATTCGGTGTATGCGGCAATCAATGCGTCAGCCTCTTTTAGTCCTTTTAGCTCATATTTCACGCCTAATTCAAATGGTATAAGAAAGTCTTCATCAATAACAGCAAACATATTAATGAACTTAATGAACTTCTGGAAGTCTTTTAGTGTTAAATTATCCCTTGCCTCCTCAATAATTGTCCGGCATATAGATACAGAATGTAATGAAAAATTCTCCATGAAATATTGTATAAGCGATTCACAGCTTTCTTTTCTGAAAAGTCCGAGAGCAAATATATACTCATTAGCATCAAGGACGAAGTGCAAGCTTTTTCTCCCACAATTTTTTTCTGGTCTTACGCAGTTGCTTGATAACTTCCTCTTCGCTCATCCCCTCAAACGGGGACGGTTTTTGGGATATACTTTCACGCAACTCGTTCCACAATCTCATGGCTTCTTCGATATCTTTACTCTTAATGCTTTTGGTTTTCATATATTATCACCTCATTATTTCTCTTTTTCTATAACCAAATTTAAACATACAGGAGTTTTTTTGTCAAACAATAACATTAACAATAACATTATAAAACAAGTTTTCTAAAAGAAAAAAAACGAAAAAAATGGGACAGGTACATTTTCTGACTTTTCGGTCTCAATAAAGAAAAAAAAGGACGTGGAAGCTTAGCGGGATGAAGCAAATAAAGTTTAAATTTTTGATTTCAAAGCTAAGACTTAACGATAAATATCCTTGCGATGGTCAATGTCGAAAAAGATGGCTCTATCCGGATTCTGAAAATAAAAAAATGCCCGATACTTACGGGTAATTCTTAATGAGAAGGCATGTTTGAAACGTTCTTCTTGTATCCTTAGTAGCCGATGGATATGTTTAGGCAATCTGTCAAGACTGCAATCAAAATCTTCGGTATGAATGATTTGCATGATTAAACTGACGGCGGATATTTGCTCAACGCTTTTTGATAGGAGCGTTTGATACGATCTGCATGCTCGTATTCTTCTATATCCTCTGAAGGTAAAAGAAGGGAAAATTCATGGCGTAGAATTCTAAGTTCCTGCAGCACCTGATTCAAGAGTTGACGGGTAGGTAAGGGTTTCTTTTTAACTTTTGCATGAGCAATATTCATATTTTTAGATTATATGATAAATGAGAATTATTGTCAAAAGAAGGGCACATGAACGAAAAAAATGGGACAGGTACATTATTTCTTAATTCGCCGACAAAACTCAGCAACCTTCCGTGGTTTCGGCAATAATCTTTACATGGTTTTTTACAGGTTTAAATACAACTACTGCCAGAGGCGGCAACGTGACACCTATCGAATATCGCCCTCCGTGCCACTTAATCTCTTCTGCCGATACACCGCCTGCATTCCCCATATTGCTTCCCCCATACTCTGAAGAATCACTGTTCAGAATCTCCTTATAAAAACCCGGTATGGGGACGCCGAGCCTATAGCCGTATCTTGGTACAGGCGTAAAATTACAGACAAACACAAGAAAATCTTCAGGGTCTTTCGACTTTCTTATGAATGAAATTGTGCTCTCGTCAGCATCCCGAAAATCTATCCATTCAAAGCCCGAATAATGGAAATCCACCTGATATAACGAGGGTTCCGATCTATAAAGCATATTAAGATCTTTCACATACCTCTGGAGTTTCAGGTGCGACTCGTGTTGAAGCAGATGCCAGTGAATGCTATGTTCATGACTCCATTCATCCCATTGTCCGAACTCGTTTCCCATAAAAAGTAGTTTTTTACCCGGATGTCCATACATAAAGCCGTATAATGCCCTGAGATTCGCAAACTTCTGCCACGTATCGCCGGGCATCTTATTCAGCATCGCCCTTTTCCCATGTACGACTTCATCATGAGACAATACGAGCATAAAGTTTTCCGAAAAGGCATAGAGAAGACTGAATGTCAGATTATTATGATGATATTTTCTGTGCACAGGATCCTTTGAGAAATATTCCAGCATATCGTGCATCCAGCCCATATTCCACTTGAGGCTGAAACCGAGACCTCCGAGATAAGTCGGTTTTGAAACACCGGGCCATGCGGTTGATTCCTCTGCAATGGTAAGGATACCGGGATGGTATTGATGGACTATCTCGTTAAACTTTTTGATTAAGTCTATAGCCTCGAGGTTTTCATTTCCCCCGTGTATATTCGGCAGCCATTCTCCCTTTTTTCTCGAATAATCGAGATATATCATCGAGGCAACGGCATCCACTCTCAGACCATCAATATGATATTTTTCCAACCAGAAGAGTGCATTTGAGATCAAGAAATTCCTGACCTCATTCCTACCGTAATTAAAGATCAACGTGCCCCAATCCTTATGTTCGCCTCTTCTCGGGTCCGCGTGTTCGTATACTGCCGTTCCATCAAAATATCCAAGCCCATGCGCATCTCTTGGAAAATGTGCAGGCACCCAATCGAGAATAACACCGATACCGTTCCGATGGCATTCATCCACGAAATACATAAAATCATCTGGAGAGCCGTGCCTGCTCGTGGGTGCAAAATATCCGACTGTCTGATAGCCCCACGAGGCATCGAGCGGATGTTCGGTTATAGGTAATAGTTCGATATGTGTATAACCCATTTCTTTTACATAAGGTATCAGCTTTTTTACAAGTTCCCTATATGTTAAAAAACGATCCCCATCTTCGGGTATGCGCATCCATGAACCGAGGTGAACTTCGTAGACCGACACGGGCGATTCAAACCAGTTCTTCTTAGACCGCATATCGAGCCATTTATTGTCTTTCCACCGATATTTATTTATGTCGTAGACGATAGATGCGCTCTTAGGCCTGACCTCAAAATAAAATGCATATGGGTCTGTCTTTACAAAGATATCCCGTTGATTTCCATTACATGCGCCCCGAGTTTTTCATACTTCTTATAGTGACTCCCTTCTCTTATCAGATGGAGGTCAAAGTCCGAAAGAACGGGCCAGAACGAATAAGGATCATAAGATTCCGAGACACGATTATCTAATGTTTTCAATCTCAATTTATACGTAAAAATATCTCTTCCGTCTTCAAATTCCTTTTCAAATATCCCGGCTTTATTTTTCTTTTCCATTTTATAGGACTTATTTGCGACGGTATCAACAACCCACATCTCATCGGCGTCGGGCCGGAATGAACGAACTACAATAGCATTCTTTCCACCGGATTCCGTTTGATGCATTCCCAAAAAGATAAATGGATCCCAATGCTCTGCATTAATAATGAGTTTTATATGGTCTTTAGGCGTCATTTCTTTTCGGACTACCCCATCTTTTGAAAAGCTTATGATCAACTCCGACAGTATCGAGTATCTTGCCTGCAATGAAATCAATAATGCCATTTATATCTTTCGGTCCATGATAAAAACCCGGTACCGGGGGTGCAATCTTAACCCCGATTTTAGCAAGCCCGAGCATATTTTCAAGATGTATTGCACTGAAAGGCATTTCCCTCGGAGAAAGAAGCAACGTCCTCCCTTCTTTGATCGTCACATCGGCAGCCCTCTCGATAAGGTTATTCGCATAACCGTTTGCAATACCCGAGAGCGTCTTCATCGAGCATGGGACAACAAACATCCCATCTGTTTTGAATGAGCCACTTGCAACAGGTGCATCCATCTGCGTATTTCCATAAAAAAAAAGCCTGTCTGTATTTAAATATTTCCTGATCTTATTTTCTATAAACTTTGATCCTTTGACCCTTTGACCCTTTGACCCTGTTTTCTTATCTGCTGTCCAGTCTATCCCGGTCTCATCTTTTATAATTGAGAATGATTGACTTGAGATTATCAGATGCACCTGTGAGGTCTTGAGCAATTCTTTCAGGACTCTTATTCCGATTATAGAACCGCTCGCACCGGTTATTGCAAATATATATTTTTTCATAAACTTTTTCTTAACTTCAAACAAAATCCCTTGAATAATACTTATTCCTGCTTATTTCTTCAATTCAGCCGACAATATTTTTTGCATTTTCCACCTCCAGTTAAATTATATTATACAAAAATTTTTCCTTTTAGGAACGAGGAAGATATAGGCATATAATTTAATAACTGCATCGAAAAAAGAAATCTATTCTTTGGTCACTGTAATTGAGCTTTGGTATCCTTCTGCTGGTAGAGTCCTTTCTCAACGAGAAGACAAAAGCATCGGGAGATATAAACGGAGATGGGATTGATGATATAATAATCGAAGGAAATGTGGAAAAGTGAAATGTTCATTGAGGATATTTATTGAAGGATACATGGATATACGGTCTTAATCCTGTTCTTGAGGCTCTCAAGGCGGGAAGGGATATAAAGGAGATATATTTATCTTCCGGAAGGCGTGAGAAACTGTTACAGATAGAGGAACATATATCGCTAAGAAAGATTCCGGTCAAGATCGTTGACATTGATTTTTTCAATAAAACATTTCCAAAAGGGCACCAGGGGATTGCGGCTAAAGTTTCGTCGAGAGAATATGTAGACCTTTATGATCTGCTCGATATTCCACTTAAGAGAAATGAGCTTCCATTTTTTCTTGTCCTCGATTGTATAGAGGATCCGAGAAATTTCGGCGCAATCGTGAGGTCAGCGGAGGCAGCAGGAGTACATGGTATTATTATCCAGTCTCATAGGTCTGCCGGAGTGGGTCCTGAGGTATCAAAGGCGTCGGCAGGTGCCGTAGAATATATCCCTGTATCGCAGGTCGGCAATATAAAGAATGCAATTTCAGAAATGAAAGAAAGGGACATTACGATAATTGGTGCAGAGGCAGGCTCGGAACTTTTACCGTGGGATATAGACCTTAATGTTCCCGTGTGTCTTGTTATAGGTTCCGAGGGCAAAGGACTTAGAAAGACGGTAAGCGAAAGATGTGATTCTATTATAAGCCTTCCAATGAAGGGTATGATCGGCTCGCTGAATGTTTCGGTTGCTGCTGCGGTACTTATGTTTGAGATTTTACGACAAAGAGAAAGAAAAAAATAGTTTTGATCAGAAAAAGGGAGATAAATCAAGTTATTTGTTGAATTTCTAAAATTGACCATGCTATACTTTATTCCATATACTAATTAGTTATATGGAAAGGGACAGGAGTAGTATGTCTTTTTCTATTTTCTGTTGTTTGACATTAATAAATTGGGTTATAAAGCCACCGTAGCTCAGCCGGCAGAGCAGCTGATTTGTAATCAGCGGGTCGGGGGTTCGATTCCCTTCGGTGGCTCCAGAGAAACAGTGTAAGTGTCAGTGGTCGGTGTCAGTTTAAAAAAAATCTTCTGACACTGACACTAATCACTGACACCGAGTAGCGGAGAGGTTCCCGAGTGGCCAAAGGGGACGGGCTGTAAACCCGTTGGCTCTGCCTTCGGAGGTTCAAATCCTCCCCTCTCCA
>JACQXD010000028.1 GCA_016208875.1 Nitrospirota bacterium | reverse complement strand
TGCGATTTTCTGTCATTCCCTTACGACGAATCTTTAGCAAAAAAATATACCGATTCTTTATGCAAAGAACTGATCCTCAAAAAAAGCTATGCTAAAAAATTGAAAACAATTTATATCGGCGGGGGGACACCGTCTGTCCTTTCCCAAAAATGTTTTAAACAATTATTTAAATGTCTCAAGGATAATTTTAATTTCTCTCCATCCATAGAAATAACGGCAGAGGTAAATCCGGGGACTTTAGACGAATCGAAGATAGACACATTTCTTTCGCTCGGTATTAACAGACTCAGCATCGGTGTACAATCATTTAACGACAATGAATTAAAGACGCTCGGAAGGATTCATACGGCTGATGAGGCGGTCGGGTCTATCGAGATGATAAAAAAAGCAGGGTTTAAAAATTTTTCGATGGATCTGATGTATGGTATTCCGGGACAGACGATGGGATCATGGCAGGAAAACATGTCAAAGACAATTGCCTTTACTCCGACCCATATTTCCTCATATGAACTTACGCCGGAGAAGAACACACCGCTTTACGAATTTATCGAGTCCTGTCGGATTAAAATGCCGGATGAGGAACTCGTTCTTGAGATGTATAACCGTGCAATAGATTACTACTCGAACAATGGCTATGAACATTACGAGATATCAAACTTTGCATTGCTGGGTTATAAATGTGCTCATAATCTCAATTACTGGGACAGAGGAGAATATATCGGTGCAGGTGCAGGGGCTCATTCCTTTATCAATGGAATACGATCAAAAAATACTGAAGATATTGATAGCTACATAGAATATCTGAACGATGGCAATATCCCGGAGATCGAATCAACTACAATCACGAATGCGGATGCACTCAAAGAATTTATATTTCTCGGATTAAGGAAGATGGAGGGTATAAATCTTTCAAAGGCAAAGGATTTGGGGACGAATATAATCGCCGTCTCCGGAGAATTGATCACCGAAGGCTATATTGAGATAAAAAATAATCACCTTATCCTTACGAGAAAAGGTATTGTCATATCGAATGAGATTATCGCCGGATTATTCGAGAAATTAAGGCTCGATTAGTCCTACAGAATACTTATCCAGAAACACTTATCCAAAAAAAACTTGACAAGTATCTCAAAATATGATAAAACAGGACTAAAATAGTCTTGATTTAAAAAGGAGGTATAAATGGAATTGGTAAATGTAAACAAAATTGGAATAAGCAAAGGCACGGCAATTGAGGATGCTGTTACGGCTAATTTCAAAGGAGAAACCGGTGAAGTTGGGCTTTATCTTGCAATGGCAAGGCAGGCACAAAGGGAAGGTTACCCTGAGATTGCAGAAACACTTAAGAGAATCGCATGGGAGGAAGCAGACCATGCAGCCCGATACGCTGAACTCAATGGACTCATTTCCGAAAACACAAAGGAGAATCTCGAAAAGATGCTCAATGGAGAGATCGGGGCAAACAAGGGGAAAAAGGAGGCTGCAGTAAAGGCAAAAGAGGTAAATGTGGATGAGGCACATGACTTGTTTGACGAGTCTTCAAGAGATGAGGCAAGGCATGCAATGATGCTTAACGGCCTTTTGAATAGGTTTTTTAAATGAACCTCCCCGCCGCAGAGACGGCGGGGTATCAAAAAAATAAATCGTACCCTCTTTGGCAAAGAGGGGTTAGGGGAGATTTATTGAAAATTTATTTATTCAAAAATCCCCCTTCATCCCCCTTTGCCAAAGGGGGAATATAAGGACACCCCACAGCAGAGACTGTGGGGTATTGAAAATTTAATAAACCATGTATGTAACGAGAAAGGCAGATTACGCAATAAGATGCGTCCTTTATCTCACGAGGAACACCGGTCGTGTCGCAAGCGTTGACGAGATATCTGCGGCAATGTATGTGCCGAAGAGCTTTCTCGCCAAGATACTTCAACGTCTTATGAAGGCGGGTATTGTAAGTTCGACCCGAGGTATTAAGGGAGGATTTCAGCTTGCGAAGGACTCAAAGGACATTAATCTGCTTGAGGTAATCGAAGCCATACAGGGGCCTTCTGCTGCCAACATATGTGCAATTGATAAGAAATTGTGCGATATGAGCAATAGATGTGCTGTCCATCCAATATGGGTAAAGATTAGAAAAAAAGTTGAACAGGAACTCAAAAAAGAAAATTTTGCAAAACTCGCTAAAAAGCGATAGAATCTGGCTAAAGCATGGTGCTTAAGCCTGGAACAAAAGGAGGTTATGTTTTATGGATGCTTTAACACTAAGCAGGATACAGTTTGCTGTGACGGCAGCATTCCATTTCATATTTGTGCCTCTGACACTCGGACTTTCAATACTTGTTGCGTATATGGAAAGCCTCTATGTCAGGACAAATGATGAGATGTATCTGAAGATGGCAAAGTTCTGGGGAAAGTTATTCCTGATCAACTTTGCACTTGGTATTGTAACAGGAATCACAATGGAGTTTCAGTTCGGGATGAACTGGGCTGAATACTCAAAATATGTCGGAGATATTTTCGGTGCTCCACTGGCAATCGAGGCGACGGTCGCCTTTTTCCTCGAATCCACCTTTATAGGTTTATGGATATTTGGGTGGAATAAGGTTTCTAAAAAAGTACACGCACTTTCTATCTGGCTTGTTGCGCTTGCAACGAATCTTTCAGCGCTCTGGATACTCCTTGCAAACGGATGGATGCAGAACCCTGTCGGTTATGTGCTGAGAAACAACAGGGCCGAGATGGTTGATTTCATGGCATTGATAACGAATATCTACGGATGGCTTAAGTTTGGGCATACACTACTTTCGGGTTATGTAATTGCAGCCTTCTTTGTTATGGGGGTATCGGCATATCACCTTCTCAAAAAGAACAGGACGGATTTCTTTAAGCGGTCATTCCGGATTGCTGCAACCTTTGGGCTTGTAGCATCCGTCTTAGTAATTGTTGTAGGTACATTTCATGCCGAAAGAGTTGCTATAACACAGCCGACGAAATTTGCTGCTATGGAATCTGTATGGGATACACAAAAAGGTGCAACATATAATCTGCTGGTAATACCCGATACCGAAAACGAAAGAAATGCAGTTGAGGCTATAGGTATTCCAAAATTTTTAAGCTGGCTGGCATTTCACGATGGTAATGCAGAGATTAAGGGATTGAAAGAATTTCCGAAGGAAGGAAGGCCGCCTGTTGTAGCTACATTCTTTAGTTTCAGGATAATGGCAGTGCTCGGTTTTCTGTTTGTTTTGCTTTCTCTTATAGCAACTGTCATGTCAAGAAAGGATAATCTTGAAGACAACAGTTGGTTTTTAAAGGTAATGCTTTTTGCCATACCTTTGCCGTATATCGCGGGGCAGCTCGGCTGGCTTGTTGCAGAACTGGGAAGACAGCCGTGGATTGTTTACGGCTTGCTTAAGACGTCGGATGCAGTTTCAAAGGCCATCAGCGTGCCTCAGGTTGTTGCATCGCTTATAGGGTTTACGCTTCTTTACGGTATGCTTGCAGTCGTGGATACCTGTATGGGATGGAAACGAGGTCTGGCTTGTTACCGCAGGCGGAGCAACATTTGCTGCATTCCCGACAACATATGCCCTGATGTTCAGCTATCTGTACACGGCGCTGCTGCTTATATTGTTTGCACTGATAGTCAGGGGTGTCGGGCTTGAATTCAGAGAAAAGGTTGACAGCGCTGGATGGAAAAGAGGGTGTGATATTGCAATTTTCGCAGGGAGTTTCCTCCCGGCGCTGCTGTTCGGTGTCGCATTCGGGAATATCTTTCAGGGAATACCGATGGATGCAAACGGCTATCACGGCACGCTGTTCACATTGCTGAATCCTTACGGGATTATAACAGGGGTTCTGTTTGTGTTGTTGTTCATAGTGCATGGTTCTTTATGGCTCGCTGTTAAGACAAACGGTGAACTCGGCAAACGTGCATCTTCTGTTGCAGATAAGTCATGGTATGTGCTTCTTATCATTGCAGTATTATTTTTACTATATACTGCATTTGCAACAGATCTTTATGCAAACTATTTGCATAATCCCGTATGGTTTATCGTACCTGCAATCGCCGTTCTTTCTCTTCTGGGTATAAAGATTTTTGCATCGAGGGGTAACTATCTCAGGGCATTTTATTCTTCATGCCTGACCATTTTGACAGTCACATTTACAGGCGTGATAGGACTTTATCCGAACCTGATACCCTCAAACCTCGACAAGAATTACAATCTGACTATCTTCAATTCTTCTTCAAGCCCTTATACTCTGAAGATAATGACGATAGTGGCAGTTATATTCGTGCCTATCGTAATCGCCTATCAGATATGGGTGTACAGGGTTTTCAGGAGTAAATTGACGGTTGAGGAGGTATTAGGAGACAAAGAAATATACTAAAAAACTGTACTATGTTAACCGAAAGATACCTGTTCTGTTAAAATTTGATGAAGGTATCTTTC
>JACQXD010000027.1 GCA_016208875.1 Nitrospirota bacterium | reverse complement strand
CGCCCCTCTTTGCCAAAGAGGGGAACACACCCCTTAATCCCCTCTTGATAGAGGGGAATCTTTCCTCCCTTTGGCAAAGGGAGGTTAGGTGGGATTTTATAATTAATGTCTTCATACTTGCGTATTCCTCAGCGCTCCGTATACTCTATTTTTCTCCATTTATAGTACCTCTGCTTATCGGTTAAATTATTGCGTATTCCTCAGCGTTACCGTATACTCTAATTCTCTCCATTTATAGTATCTCTGCTCATCGGTCAGATTTACAGTGGTCCAATTCCCGCCGAGGTCTTCAAACAGGTTTATGGTTTGCGGCGACTGGGAGTCCCTTCTTGTGCCGCTCTGCATAACCATACCTACCTTTACCAATTTTAATACAGGGCTGCCTGTTGCACCGGTACAGGCTGTGTCAGAATGCCACGTCAAATTGCCGCTGTCATTAATACAGCCGAATCTATAGGCCAAAGCCCGGACACAATCGAGCATGGGTCGAAAATCTGCGCTGCCTGAGGCATCAGCCTTCCGAGACAGTTTTTTTGTGCCGGATGCACACATTGCAGGCTTCGAACTCGCGGGGTCGTAGTCCCGCATAGTATATGTCGTCCTATAGCATTCGAGAGCGCCTGCTTGTGATGTCCACGGTATCCAGTAAACCATGTTATTTTGGTAAAGAGTACCTTCGCATCCGGTAGAGATGTAAGAAGAAGTCGAAGTCGATACAGTGACAGGACTTCCGGCCGGACTTAGTTGTTTCTTAGTGGTGCTGCTTATCACCACTGCCTTGCTACCCATCGGGATATCTGTTGTGCTTAACATGCAGGTGGTTCCGGTTACATATGCATACGTTCCTGCAGCACTATCATCTCCCGAGGCGGTGCTGTGTATAACAAGTTCGCCGCTTGCAACTGCTCCGGTAACGGCAGGAGTGCATGTCCCTGTTGAAGGGATTCCGAAACCTGCTGTCTGTATCTCCTTTATCAAAGGCCATGAAACAGCAAATACATCCATCTCCGTCTTTGCAACCTTTCTCTCTGCTGTGGCTGCCTTCAGAAAGGCATTGTAAACAGAATACATCATCCCCATTATTATGGAAAAAATAGCAAGCGTCACCATCAGCTCAACAAGGGTCGTGCCCGCACGATTCAAGATGCACGATGCACGATTCATGATACACGATGCACGATTCACGATACCCCCCTTTAATTCCCCCCTTGGTAAGGGGGGATTGAGGGGGGTGTTCCCCCTTGGTAAGGGGGGATTGAGGGGGGTGTTTTCTTTATCTTGTATCATGTATCCTGTATCGTGCATCATGTTTATCCTTTTTATCCTGCATCGTGTATCCGTTATCATTCCACCCCTATCGTCTTATCAACTGCGATGGAGACGCTTTTTATTATATTAGCAGCATCTATTGTAACAGTTGCACCTGCAGGCTCAGGGTCTATCCAGTAGACGGTAACAAATATCTTTCTCCTGTTCTCATCCTTCACGCACGGCGTGTATGCAATACTCCAGACGGCATAATAAGTAGTATTTTTATATGACCTTATGGGGTTTATGCTGTCGTAAGTGTCTGTTGTGCCCGGTTCTGCACCTTTTGCATTCGGATGATCTATTTTTGGATTTGCAGTCGATGTTATAGTAACACCACTACCGCAGCCTGCGTCAACCCATGTTTTACCTTCGCAGGCATTACCGTCATAAAGATACGGTGTAGTACCGACCTTTACCGGATCTGTGTATTCGGTCTTGCCTGTCCCCGTATCAACTGCGGGAGATGCCCCAAGTGTGCCGCTGCAACCGCTGCATGTTTTTAGATTTCCATCGGAATCATATCCGATACATTTTTCGGTGCTACCCGTTTTGTGCTCAATGAGGTCGTTAGTGCCGGTAGTTATCCTCTGAAGCCTGTCAGCCACGTCTTTTGCAATATCATAAGCAGTATTATTCCTCTCGATCGAGACATTAGTTCTTATTATAGTGCTTGCCCAGCCGAAAAATCCGAGCGAAACTATAAGGAGAATAGTTACGGAGATAACGAGTTCTATAAGCGTGAAGCCACTATGATTCACGATGCACGATTCATGATTCACGATACCCCCCTTTAATTCCCCCCTTGGTAAGGGGGGATTGAGGGGGGTGTTTTCTTTATCTTGTATCATATATTCTGTATCGTACATCTTTTGCTTTTATCCTGCATCGTGTATCCTGCATCATGCATCATGTTTATCCTTTTTGTCTTGTATCCTGTATCGTGTATCATGTATCGTGTTTTATTGCTCATACTGTATCCTGCCTGTATTCGATAAGGTAATTTCTCTCTGTATCGTTTCAATTGTGGTCCATGCATTATCCCCATTCTCATCATACCACACCCTGAATGTATGTCCGGGAGTTAACCCGCCGCCGTCCCGGAGGACCCCTTTGCGGGCAAACCACAACTCATTACCGCTTGCCCTTACATTCGTGTGACTCCATGTACCCCAATTATATGTAGTAGTCCATTCTCCCGAATTTTTTATGAAATTACCATCTGTATCTCTGTTCGAGGGCAATCTATTCATAGAGTAACCCGTGCCTCCGACAATGAGTATACCATGAGGCATATCCGATATTGACTTGATTTTTGCATCCTCAATGTCGGTTAATAGCCTATCTCTTATTTCAGTTACCCTTCCCTCTCTCTGGAACACGGAGAAATCAATTGACGCAATAGCAGCGATTATCCCGATAATCGCCAGCACGACCAGCAACTCGATAAGAGTAACACCGTCTCTTTTCACGATGCACGATGCACGATTCACGATACATGATTCACGACGCAAGATGCACGATACACGATTCATGATGCATGATTCATGATGCATGATGACCTCTTATAACGGCATTCCTAAAATTAAACAGCTTTGCTCCTAATTCCTCATACCCGGGAAATAAGTCCTCAAATATATCCTTTTTTAAAGAACCTGTTTCCTGAAGCATTTCTAAATGAACTTTAGTTTCATCACAAGATGCAACTGAATAAGTTAAAAACTGGATAAATTCATTTTTGTACCGGCGACGACCAAATCCTTCAACAATATTAGATACTATAGATTTTGAAGAACGTCTTATCTGACTGCCTTCCTCATACATTTCAAACTTCGGCAATGCTTCTAATGTCATCTTGTGAACCTTCACTGCTAACTCCTTTGCCAATATAAATATCTCAAGATCTCTATAGGATTGAGCCTTTATCATTTATCGTGTATCTTGTATCCTGCATCATGTATCATGCTTTATTTGGACAGCCACAATATGTACCCCGTTTGCACTGCCTCGCTCGAGCTTATGCCTGTACCGGGCAGACCGCCGCTGACCTGTGTTATGACCTTATATGTGTCACCCGATAGAGGAAGTGCCACAAGACTCTCTCCCATCGGAGGTACACCTGTGCCGAGATTCACAGATGCATTTATTGTGAGATCAGTTGTAACTCCACTTGTACCGCATTCATTACTGTTGTTGGGGTTGCATGCAAGTAGTGCAGGTTGGTTATAAGGTGTTCCTGTTGTATAATGAAGACTTATCAGATGTGTATTACCTCCGAGGCTGCAAACATCACTTGTAGGCTCAAAGGCCGTAAACTCTATAAGACCTCCTCCGACAAATGGCCGTGAAAATATCTTTTTCCCTGTTGTTAGTTGTCGTT
>JACQXD010000026.1 GCA_016208875.1 Nitrospirota bacterium | reverse complement strand
TTATATCTCTTCGTTTCAAAAGCGTCTTAAATGTCCATGCCGCATATATTGCAGGGGCGCTGAGCGGAAACCTCTTTTTTATGAAAGATCGAGAGGACAACCGTCCTGATACTTCATATCTAAAATCATCTATCCGACGTATATCGAGTTTCCCATTAGGATTAAAGCTTATCATTACGGCATCGTTGCAAGGTTCGATCTTAACATCGGGAGGTCTACCTGAAACGTTTATAGAAACGGTATGCAGATCGAGCCCTAACGCACCCGGCGATGCATAAGCAGGACCATGATATTTGCTTCTCCATCCCCTTGTATCAAATAGAGAATCATCTGCAATTATGTCTCCTTCTATTACCTTTACGCCTCTGGAGCGGATTTCTCCTATTGCCTTAGCTAAATCCGCTTCGGATAGAAAGGCGTTGCCGGAACCTTTAATATATAGATTGCCCTCAAGTCTTCCTTTCAAGATATCGCCGTCATGTGCAATTAACGTATCGGTTTCTATCTTTTCATTAGATATGACGTCCAGAATAGCAGCCGTTACAAACAGTTTCACGATCGAGCCGGGGATTAGGGGAATCCCCTCGGTATTACCTTCATCGAGAATTTTTTTGCCGGTCTCAACGTCAATGGCCGAAAATGACCACTTTGCATTAAGCGGCAAAGATGATTTTACTGAATCTATTAACTGTAGCGACTTGACCGAAAAATTGGTTTCTACCGGGCCTGCAGATACAACTATTAAAGGCAAGGATAAAAAAAATAATGCGGCAAGTAATCCCCATTTTGCCCTGCAGCTCATTACCTCACCCTACCGAGAATAATTAATTAATAAATACAAGCAGGCATATACCGAACCTGCCGCCTGATACCTATATCCCAATTAATTTCAGAGGATAGAATCCTTAATGTTTTTTAGAAAAATTTAGATACAAGAATAATGCCAAGAACTGACAGGGGAACAGTGATATGCCTGTAACTCATTAATTTGTTTAAGAAAAAACTTTTTGAATAGACCGGAATACTATGTCCGACATCTCATTTTATGCCGGATATAACAGGTTTTAACTGGGGGAAATATGATAATTTCGAGTGAAAATACCCATAAAATTCGGTATGGTAAAATTACCCAAGCCCTATTTTTGCCTTACTTTTTTTGACGATTTGTGTTTATGTCTGATATAATCGAAACGTTTTAATAGGGTTAATATGTATTTTCAGGAATTGATATTAAAGCTGCATGAATTCTGGGCAAAGCAGGGGTGTACCCTACTCCAGCCTTATGATATCGAGGTAGGCGCAGGGACATTCCATCCTGCTACATTTTTCAGGGTTCTCGGCCCCGAACCATGGATGACCGCATATGTGGAACCGTCGCGCAGGCCGACTGATGGAAGATACGGCGAGAATCCGAACAGGTTGCAGCATTACTATCAGTATCAGGTAGTCCTGAAACCCTCTCCAGCCGAAAGCCAGGAGCTATATATAGAAAGTCTTATATATCTTGGAATAGACCCGACGAAGCATGATATAAGGTTTGTAGAAGACGACTGGGAGTCGCCGACGCTCGGTGCATGGGGACTCGGATGGGAGGTCTGGCTTGACGGTATGGAGATAACGCAATTCACATATTTCCAGCAGGTTGGAGGGCTTGACCTTAAGCCTGTATCACTTGAGATAACATATGGTCTTGAAAGGATTGCCATGTATCTTCAAAATGTCGATAATGTTTTCCACCTCGATTGGTGCGATGGTATAAAATACGGAGACATCCATCATATTGACGAGGTGGAATTTTCAAAATATAATTTTGACTATGCAGATACAAAACTACTTGTAAGACAATTCGAGGAATATGAAAAAGAGTCTTTAAGGCTAAGTGAACTCGGACTTGTCCTCCCTTCGTATGAATTCTGCCTTAAGTGTTCCCATACATTCAATCTCCTCGATGCGAGGGGCGCCATCTCGGTCACCGAGAGAACGGCATATATAGCACGCGTAAGAAACCTCGCAAGGACCTGTGCACATGCCTACCTCAAACAGAGGGAAGATATGGGATTCCCGCTTTTGAAACAGGTAGGAACCGAGAAATAGGAAATGGGAGCTAAAGAAAATCATAACTTTTCACTTCCCACTTCTCACTTTTCACTTCTACTGGAGATAGGAACAGAGGATATACCTGCGAGATTTTTACCCTCCGCAATACAGCAACTGAAAGACAGCGGCGAAGCGGTTCTTAAGGAAAATAACATAAAATTTTCCGGTACGAAAACCTACGGTTCTCCACGACGATTGGCGTTAATTATGGATGGAATTTCTCCGGTTCAGGAGGACAGAACAAAAGAGGTATTCGGACCGTCCCGGAAAATAGCATTTGACGAAAACGGTAAGCCCACGAAGGCAGCGATAGGTTTTGCCAATTCTCAAGGGATAAACGTAGAACGTCTTGTTATGAAGAGCAAAGACAAAGGTGAATATGCAGTTGCGATAATAGAAGAAAAGGGCAGACATGTAAAGGAGCTTTTGCCGGATATACTGAAAAGAGTCATATCTTCTATACATCTTCCCAAATCAATGAGATGGGGCAATAATAATATCAGATTCGTTAGACCCATCAGGTGGATACTTGCCTTATTTGACGAGGAGGTAATAAGCTTTGAGATAGACGGTATAAAAAGCGGCAACATGACCAGAGGTCATAGATTCTTATCTCCCGCTGCCTTTAAGGTGAAAGAAATCTCGAGCTATACTAAGCTTCTCGCAAACAACCATGTAATAGTTGACCGGGCAGATAGGAAAAGGATTATTGAAGACAGGGCTAAAAAACTTTCCGCTTCTGTCGGAGGCAGAGTGGTTAAGGATGAGATATTGCTCGAAACGGTTGCAGACCTCGTCGAGTACCCTGTACCCGTTCTCGGAAGTTTTTCTCCGGAATATCTAAATCTACCGAAGGAATTGTTGATAATCGTTATGAAGGAGCATCAGAAATATTTTGCAGTAGAAGATTCCGAAGGAAGGCTTATGAACTATTTTGTAGTTGTAAGCAATACACACGAGGGGAATACGGAGACCATAAAGGCCGGTGCGGAACGCGTTATCAAGGCAAGGTTCGAAGATGCAAGATTTTATTTTGACGAGGATAAAAAAAGGAGACTCGAAGACAGGGTCGAAGACCTCAAAAATGTTACACATCATGAGAGGCTCGGTAGTCTCTATAATAAGATTTTAAGGGTTAATCACCTTGGAGCATATCTCGCATCAAAGATAAATCCGTCTCTGGTGCAGAAGGCAGAAAGGGCTGCCTTGCTCTCAAAAACCGATCTTCTTTCAGGCGTTGTCAGGGAGTTCCCGGAACTTCAGGGCATAATGGGCAAATATTATGCCGTCAACGACTCGGAAGACGTCGCTGTTGCATGCGCAATAATGGAGCAGTACCTGCCGGCCTATCACGGCGACAGGTTGCCTGAAACAGAGGTCGGTACGATTCTCAGCCTTGCCGACAAACTGGACAATATAGTCTCATTTTTTTCAGTCGGGCTTATACCATCGGGTTCCGAGGACCCGTTTGCATTAAGGAGACAAACGCTCGCAGTCATAGCCATAATATTGAATAAGGGCTATGACATATCATTACAGGATATGGTTGCCGGGGCATTTAGAAGTCTTAGGGGAATAAAGAAACAGGAGGGGGTTAAAGAGACTGTATTTCAGTTCTTCGAACAGAGGCTCGATCCTATGTTTTCATCTCAGGGTTATCCCTTTGACGTGGTACAATCCGTTCTTTCGCTTTCCACAAAAATACCGCTGCGTGAGATCAAGAAAAGGCTCGATGCGGTTCAAGGATTCAAAAACGACAAAGGATATGATGATTTCCTTACGGCTATAAAAAGGGTAAAGAATATTATCCCCGGGACCAAACTTCCTGCCTTAAAAGTCAGACTGCTTTTGGAGGAACCCGAGAAAGGGCTTTATGAAAAGCTTAATGCAATAAAAACGGATATCGCCCTTCTGTTGAACGAATCTAAATATCACGAAGCACTCAGGACGCTTTTGACGATGACGGATCAGATCAATAATTTCTTTGACCATGTGCTCGTAATGGATAAACGTGAGGAGATAAAACTAAACAGGCTCGCACTCCTAAAAAATGTCTGGGCATTGGCATCCGCAATAGCGGACTTCTCGAAGTTATAAACCAAATTGTGCTTCGATAAAAATTCGTTTATAATATTTCTATCGTAAAAATTTAAGCATTCTTATATTAAGCGAAGGAGGTGCTTTTCATGTTGAAACCGACGGTTGATTGGGATACGTGTGTAGGTTGCGGTGCGTGTACG
>JACQXD010000025.1 GCA_016208875.1 Nitrospirota bacterium | reverse complement strand
AGCAGGGTTTTAACTCTATTCCATAAATCTTTATGAATAAAGGTTATCTCCTTCTTGTCCTTCATAGCCATCTGCCTTACATCAGGCCTCCGGAATACGACTATTTTTTAGAAGAAAACTGGCTTTATGAGGCCATCGTAGAGAGCTATCTCCCTTTACTCGACGTCTTTAACGGCCTTTGAAACGATAACGTTGATTTCCGGATTACACTGTCTCTTAGTCCAACATTAGTCGAGATGTTTAATGACACCCTGCTCAGAGAGAGGTGCTTGAGATACATAAATAATCTTATCGAATTATCAGAAAAAGAGATTACAAGAACCAGCGGAGACCTGTCATTCGAACCACTTGCAAGAATGTATCATGACCGCTTCAGAAGGATTAAATTCCTCTATGAAGAATCTTATAAAAAAGACCTTACATCTGTCTTCAGAAGATTGCAGGATACGGGAAAGGTTGAACTCATAACCACTGCCGCCACCCATGCCTATCTGCCTGCATTCAGCATTTATCCCCAGTCTGTAAGGGCACAAGTAAAGGTTGCAGCGGCAAATCACATGAAAAATTTCGGTAAGCCATCATGGGGAATATGGCTCCCCGAATGCGGCTATTCTCCGGGTATAGACGAAATACTCAAAGAATCCGGTATGAAATTCTTCTTTGTTGAAAGCCATGGGATATTAAACGGAACTCCTCCACCAAAGTATAGTACATACCAGCCTGTTTTATGCCCTTCCGGGGTTATTGCCTTCGGCAGGGATATAGAATCTTCAAAACAGGTCTGGAGCTCTGTAGAAGGTTATCCCGGAGATTTCGCTTACAGAGATTTTTATAGGGACGTCGGATTTGATCTGCCGTTGGATTATATCGGGCCGTACATCCATCCCGACGGCATAAGGACATACACAGGGATAAAATATTATCGCATAACAGGCAGAACAGACAATAAGATGCCGTATATCAGAGAGAAGGCGATGAATAAGGCGGCAGAGCACGCCGAAAACTTTATATCTAATAGAAAACGGTGTATAGGATTTCTAAACGGTACGTTGGGTTTTCGCCCCATAATAACAGCTCCCTATGACGCTGAGCTTTTCGGGCATTGGTGGTTTGAGGGACCTGACTGGCTCGATCTGCTTTTCAGGAAGATTTCCCATGAACAGAATACATTCAGAACAGTTACCCCTTCGGAATATATCAATGAGATGAGGGGATTTTCTAATCAAAATCCCGATCTTCAACCTACAAACCTTTCAATGTCGAGCTGGGGACACAAAGGTTATAGCGAGGTCTGGTTAGACAGGTCAAATAACCTTGTCTACCGGCACCTACACAAGGCAGTTGAGAGGATGATAGAGCTTTCAAACATGTTTCGGAATGCCGAGGGACTTCTGAGGCGGGCGTTGAATCAGGCTGCAAGAGAAGTCCTCTTGTCACAGCACAGCGATTGGACATTCATAATGAAAACCGGCTCTGCATCGGAATATGCCGTGAAAAGGCTCACGGAGCATATAGAAAGATTTAACGCTTTATATACGGCAATAAAATCTGAGAATATCAACGAGAGACGGCTGTCTGAAATTGAGGAAACGGATAAGGTATTTGCAGAGATCGATTATCGTCTTTACTCGGACCATGAAAGTAATTTTTCAAAGGGATAAGCCTTGAGATAAGGCAGAAACTCATCCACGGCATGCGACGATATTGCATTTTTCTGAAAGATCAGGGAAAACTCTCTGAGCATCTTTCCCTCTTTGAAACTTAACGGATTCAGAGTTCCGTATTTCATCTCTTTCCTTATCGCCCAGCGTGAAACAATAGCTGTGCCCAGACCGTTTTCTACCGATTCCTTTATCGCCTCTGTGCTGCCGAGGACCATCGAAATCGTCATATCCTGTGGTGTAATCCTGTGCCTTCCCAGATATTTTTCTATCATCTGCCGGGTACCCGAACCCTCTTCCCTGAATATAAACGGCTCTTTTGTGATCTCTACAATAGATATATTTTTCTTTTTTGCCCATGGATGAAGAGGCGATACGATCAGGGTAAGCTCATCGGAAATAAGTTTTTCCACGACCATCTTCTGCCTTGCCACATCCCCTTCCACAAGGCCGATGTCTATATTGCCTGCATTTAAAAATTCTACAATCCTCTTTGTATTTCCGACAAGGAGATGTATCTTTATCTTCGGCCTGGCCCTTCTAAAATCTGCGATAACCCCGGGCAGAAGATAATTTGCTATAGTGGTACTTGCACCGAGGCTGATGCTGCCTCTTACAAGGCCTGTCATCTCGCCGATATTTTTTTCTACGGCAGCATAAAGACTTAGTATCTCTTTTGCATACTTATAGAGTACTTCCCCTGCAGGCGTGAGTGTTACGGTATTGCTTGCCCTGTCGAAGAGTTTTGTCTCGTATATTTCCTCTATAGCCTGTATGAGAAGACTGACCGCAGGTTGTGTAAGATGTATGATCTCGGATGCCTTTGAAAAACTCTTTGTCTCTGCAACCGTGCAGAAGACCTTTAGTTTATGATCTTCCATTCCCATAACTTTTACTAATTATAAAATAAAACAAAAAAATAATTCAACAGCGGGAAATTTTGCAGGAAACATTCCTGAAAGTAATCAGAAGGTTTTCGGGTGTTCATACTACCAGCAGATCATAGGTATTTTTTATTTTTTCCCTCGTCTCATCAAGATGCATAATCAATTTTTCTTTATCCTTAAACCCGAGAAATTCCGAAACTGAATTTAAAACATCTTCTTCGCCTTTCTTTAAAATATCCCTTTCCCGTAATCTCAGGTAACTTTCGAGCGTCCTGTAAAAGACATATGCATTCTTCATAAAATTCTCATCCGGTTTTTGAATCACTCCGGCAAGCCTTAATCTTTCAACGGCATTCAGTGTGCCATGGACAAGGAGATAAGGGTGCTCATTGCAATTTCTGAGCTGGAGATATTGGATCGTGAACTCAAGTTCTTCGAGTCCCCCGTACCCGAGTTTGATATCGTACCCTTCTGCCTCCCGTGCAAGTTCTTTCCGTATCCGTTCCCTCATCGACCTTATATCCGATGGGGATATTCTACAGCCGTATTTCATTAATATCTCTCTTGCCATGTTAATAAAACACTGCCCTGCTCTTATATCTCCTGCTACAGGTCTTGCCTTTAAGAGCGCCTGAAACTCCCAGAATGCGGCGTTCTTTGAATAGTACGCTCTAAATGAGCTTATGGATGTTACCAACGGTCCTTTTGTGCCGTCAGGCCTGAGTCTCATATCTAACCTGTAAGCTATCCCTTCGCGGGTATACGACATCAATAACCTCAGCAGCCTTTCGGCAACCTTTGTCTGAGCCTCTGTCGCATCGCCTGCCGAGGCAAAGATAATGTCCATGTCGGAATTGAATGTGATCTCTCTGCCGCCCAGCTTACCAACCCCTATTATGGCAAGTCCTTGCCCTAATCCCGCAAGACTTTCGGATAGAATTGCCTCTGCGGTTTTGCTTAAGCCCTTTATAAGTTCTATCACATTTATCCTTTTTTGCAGGAACAGCAATCCAAGTCTCATTTCTTCGATCTGCCGCATAATACGTATTGCGCCGCTTATTGCCTGTCCGCCTTCGATACTTTCTCCCAACTCATTTCTTAATGTCCTAAGACTTTTTTTAAGGACCATTTCATGTCCTATAAGCTCAAGATAGTCGGGCCTTCTGATAATCGTTTTTGAAAGATACTCGCTCTGTGCAAACAAATCGATAAGGATAGGAATAAGTTCCTTATTCTCTTTGAAGATGCCGAGATAAGACTCTCTCAGGCTGAGTAAAGAGGCGAAGGATTGAAGATGATTTAATGACATGTCCGGATTGCTGCTCTTGATGGCTGTATCGACAAATACAGGAAGGATCTCGCTGAGGATCCTCCTTCCCCTAAGCGTCTGGAAACGATAGATGCCGTCTCTTATATTCTGGATATTACGTATGCCTTTATCTATATCCTTTAATCCTGTTCTGCTTAGATATTCTTTAACCTCCGTTTCCGAAAACTCTTCATCGAAGAGTATCCCGCTTTCCATAACCGGTTCTTTGCTCCCATCTTCTCTGAAAAGTGAGTCATAAATGATTCTAACCTTACCCTTCCTGAGCTCAAGTTCCGACAGAAAAGTTGTCCTATCCGTAAATCCCATCTTTTTCCCGAGTACACTCAATTCGTTTTCATCTGATGGAAGGCTGTGTGTCTGAAGGTCGTTCACCTGTTGCAGCCTGTGTTCGAGGATCCGGAGAAACCTGTAATTGTCAAGGAGGATGGAATAGTCGTCCTGACCTATAAGATTTTTCTGTAAAAGCCTGTGTAATGCCCTTTGCGTGCTTCTTTCCCTTAATAAAGGCTCCTTGCCCGCATAAATGAGCTGGAGGGCATGGATAAAAAACTCTATCTCCCTGATCCCGCCATATCCCCTTTTGATATCATTTTTCTTAAAAGTCGAATCTATGCGTGTTTTAATCTGCCGTATCTCATCTATTGCGCTGAAGTCGAGGTACTTTCTATACACAAAGGGCTTAACCATCTCCATGAATTCATAACCGAGAGTTAAATCACCGGCTATCGGTCTTGTCCTTAATAACACTGCCCTTTCCCATGCCCTGCCCCACGATTCATAGTATGTCTCATAACCCGAGAGGGATAATGCAAGGCTGCCTCTCTGTCCTTCCGGTCTTAATCTAAGGTCAACCCTATACACAAACCCGTCCTCTGTATTCATCGAGAGAAATCTGTTAAGGTTTTCTCCCAATTTGCAGTAATATTCATGGTTGCTTATCCTGTTGGTACTAATGCCATGAGGTGTTTTTATCCCGGATGTTTCTCCACTTTCGGTTCCATATACAAAGATCAGGTCGACATCAGAACTGAAATTAAGCTCTTCGCTCCCGAGTTTTCCCAGAGAGATAACGGTAAAGGCATCTTTTCCCGGCTCTCCGTATGTCTCATTCAGCGTCTTTTTCAGAATCTCCAATGACTCACCGACAATCACGTCTGCGAGGGTGCTGAGTTCGATCATGGTTTCGGTCAGATCAACTTTTTTAAGGATATCCCTCAATGTTATCCTGAGCAGCCCTTTTTTCTTGAACCTGCGAACAACCTTCATGGCATTTCCGGCAGTTGCGTCTTTCGTATGATCACGTTCGAAAGCAAACTCATCCTTCAAAGAGGAGGAAAGGACTTTTCTGTCCAAAGGGGCAGCGATATCTTCAAGGACGTCAAATAGCATATCCGGGTTTAATATACAGAAACCGGCAAGGAACTGGCTGTAACTAAAAAGCAGCGATATAGGGGACAGATTTGACTTAATCCTATCGATATAATCAGGGTTGCTGTCACAGAATGTTAAGAGGTTTTTAAGTGCCCTATCGGGGTCGGGTGTGGATAGGGCAGAGGTTCTAAGCAATTTTTCCATAAATTTCATTAGTAGCTATCGGCCATCAGCTATAAGCTATAAGCTGCTAATGTTAACCCAGGGCTGCATGCACGCCTTTTACCAATTCTTCTATATCTTTATTCCTTACTGTCCTTGCATCCAGCATAAGGGCGTCTTCCTTTATGCGAGAAATAATAGCAGGCGTACCTTTTCTTAATCTCTCCTCAAGGTCATTGACCGATATTGTTTCGGGCTTGATGGATACTGCATATGTCGGGAAATCTATCTCGGGTAGGGAACCCCCACCGGCCTTTGATGTATCTTCGATCACGGCTATCGTCGCATTTTTAATCTGTCTTTTTAAGGTCAGTGCAATCTTTTTTGCCCTATCCCTTATCCTCTCAGGTTTCTGAAGGAGCATATTCAGCGTTGGAATATTTCTCACGGCCTTATCTTCATCGATATATTCCATGAGTGTTGCCTCGAATGCTGCAAGCGTGAGCTTATCGATCCTTACCGCCCTGGTCAAGGGGTTTCTCTGCAGCCTTTCGATATAATCTTTTTTCCCGACAATAACGCCTCCCTGCGGTCCGCCGAGGAGCTTATCGCCGCTGAAGGTTATAATATCCACATCTGCCTTTACTATTTCCCGGACAGTAGGCTCGGAATATATCCCGAAGGATTTCAGGTCTATAATACATCCGCTTCCGAGGTCATACATAAAGGGGATATGAGATTTTTCCGAAAGTGTTTTCAGGTCTTTTACGGATACATCTTCCGTGAAACCCGTAATCATGTAATTCGACTGATGTACCTTAAGGATTAATCCGGTATTGTCGTTTATCGCACTTTTATAGTCGTACAAATGTGTCTTATTCGTTGTTCCGATCTCTTTTAACAAAGCACCGCTCGCCGACATAACATCGGGAAGCCTGAATGAGCCGCCTATCTCTACAAGTTCGCCTCTCGAGACTATAACCTCTTTTCCTTTTGCCAGTGTATTCAGACAGAGCAGGACAGCAGCAGCATTATTGTTAACTACAAGTGCATCTTCGGCACCAATAATCTCTTTAAGAACCCTTTTAATATGGATATATCTCTTCCCCCTTTTTCCTTCCTCGATATTATATTCGAGATTAGAATAGTTCCCTGCAGCTTTTTTCACGTTGTCGAGTATCTTATCCGACAGCACAGACCTTCCAAGGTTTGTGTGTATTACTACCCCCGTTGCATTTATGACAGGCTGCAGGCTGTATGACGAAAGTTTCTTAATTTTAATTTCGATAGCTGCTGACATGTCTTCTATAGAGACGTCCGAAGAACCTGTATCGAGGATCTCTTTTCTCCTGATATCTATTACGTCTCTGACAGCCTTTAAAACATATCTTCTCGGATAGGTCTTACACCATTGGATTCCATAAAAACTCTTAATAATCGCATCGACGGAAGGAAGTTTCCGAAGCACTTTCTGTTTTTTATCCATGTCACATTTCTACCATAACTCGGGCATATTGGTCAATGTTTCCTGTTTTTCCTTCTATTCCTTTTCTTTCCAGTACATACCTCTATGAAGGCTCAATCCTTTTTTTAAGATTACCTTTTCATAATAGACCCGCCTTTTAAGATAATCTCCTATCCCGGCCATAAAATATTCCTCAAACATATTGAACGATAGGATGAGAACGGTCAGCACGGTCGTTATGAAAATCAATATCCTGAATTTGCCGGAATCGGTCATATAATTCACCATTGGAATAGAATAGGTAGGTGAAAAATTTTTAAATCCATAAGCTTATCCTAAAACCTTTTTTGCCTTTTCGAACAACCCTTCCATCCTCTTTGTATTTTCTGCAATTTCCTTGAGTATATTGTATAACTCTTTGTTCCCCGACGTCTCTGTCTTTTCTGCCCACTCAAGATATGTCTTCACATGATCTTCATTGTGTTCCGCCCAATGTTCCAGAAGTTTTTTGAGTTTTTCCATATCCGTCATCTTCGTTCCCCCTTATCAAAATCAATTTTATAATTAAAGCCTCTGAAGGCTCAACGGCAGCTCCAGATTATTCTCCTCGAGCTGCACCCTGTCAGAGAGTATCCTGTCGGCAGGGCCGTCTGCAACCACCCTGCCCTCTTTTATCACTATGCACCTCTTGCATACATCCAGAATCATATCAAGGTCGTGGGATGCAATTACCTTTGTATGTTCGAATTCTCTGAGAAGATTTATCAACTGCCTTCTTGATCTCGGGTCAAGATTGGAGGCAGGCTCGTCCATCACAAGGATGTCGGGCCGCATTGCAATAACCGATGCGATGGCAACAGCGCTTTTCTGGCCGGCCGAAAGATGATGAGGAGGCTTATCTTTCAGTGAAAGGCATCCAACTGTCTTAAGAACTTCATCTACACGCTCCCTTACCTTTTCTTCTGACATTCCAAGATTAAGCGGCCCAAAAGCAACATCATCGAAAACAGTCGGCATAAAGAGTTGGTCGTCGGGATTCTGGAATACAACACCTACTTTTTTCCTTATTTCCTGTCTTGTCTTTTTGTCGAGGTACAGGTCTCCTATTATGACACTGCCTTTCATAGGAATGAGATAGCCGTTCATGTGCATCAGCAATGTTGACTTGCCTGCCCCGTTTGCGCCGACGATGCCCACTGACTCACCGTGGGTAATCCTGAAGGAAACACCCTTAATCGCCTCGGTTCCGTCCGGATAGCAAAAAAAAACGCTGTCAAATACGACAAGATGGTGGCTCATACAGTAATCCCCTGTATAAGCCGTCCGATCATTTCGGTGATATTGTAGAAACGAAGTGCGAAGAAAAAGGCCATGGTCAAAAAAACAAAGACGGCATCCGATATGGTGAAGCGGAACTGCCTCATGGAAGGCATATTTCCGCCGAACCCCCGGGAAAGCATTGCCTCGTATATCCGCTCTGCCCGCTCAAACGTTCTGACAAGCAGTATTCCAATAAGACGTGCAAAGACTTTTATGCCGGTGCCACGGTTGCCAAATGACCGGAGGTCCCTTGCCCTGACTATCCGCATCGCCTCCTCCATGAGCACAAAAATGTAACGGTATAAAAAGAAGAGTTGTGATGTGAAAGGCGCGGGAATGCCGAGCCTCTGCAGGGCATTGCAGACACCGGGAAATGAGGTTGTTGCAACCAGGAGAATCGCAGCGCTTATCGTAAGCGCGAACTTCATCATTATAGACAGAAGAGATATCCAGCCTGCTGAGATAAGGGCATTGTGCGCAAGTGTGACTGTCCTGGTATCGAAAAGGGGATTGAATATACCTATGAAAACAGCGAAGGGAGAAACAACGAGTATCTTCTTAAGCACAAATTTAAATGGCGTGTCGCTGAGGGTAATCAGAAGGACCGGGAAGATGAAAAACGGGACGAGTGAAATGACTTCATACTTGGGATAGGAGATGACGGTGATAATGAAGATCGTAGTAGCGATCACCTTGGCCCGTGAATCGAGCCTGTGTATAACTGTGTCCCGGTATGAAAGCCTGTCGAGATAGCCTATATTGAAATACTCTTTATCAAAGGTCATGGACGACCTCCAACTGCACAGGATAAAAAGCCACTCATGCCATTACGATAACGGAATCCGGAGAGTAATATCAACAGGCGATTCCTCCCCATATTTCTCTCTCATAAATGTTCAGGACTTGTTTCTCCTTACTGCCCTGATGCCAACCCCGATGATCATAATAACCCCGATAACAATAAGGGCACCGAGAATACCCGACAGGGATGTTCCCATATCGACTCCAGGCCATGAAGGGGCTGCTCCTTCCTGTTTTATTTCATTTTCTGATTTTTTGAAAGCGTAGTCCGGCAAAAAAGCAATCTTTTCCTGAACCCGTTTTAGAACCGAGACTATCCCGTCTTTCTCGGGCAATTCTGCTTTTCCGTAAACCTTTTCTATTGACCATTCAAGGCCGTCAGGGAAGGTCGAGGCAAACCACGATAGCGCACCGCCGGTTATTGCGGCAAGAATCACAAACGTCACGAGGACGTTCTTCGGGGATATCCCTGCTGCAAGCGGTCTGGATGAGGGAACACTTTCGAACAACTCAGGCCTCACTGTGCGTACATAACCAATAACACCTGCAGTGACAATTCCTTCGACAATGCCGATGCCGAGATGGATAGGCTGCATCAGCAGCAGGAATGTCCCGAAAGGAAGCTCGCTCTTTCCTGAAAGGAGCGTCTCGATAACTACGGAGAATGCGCCCATCTGGAGACCTATACCGGAGCTCAGGAGCGACGCAAAGAGAATCCGTCCATTGCCCGGATTATTTCTTGTCAGAGGTTTGTAGATCAGAGGATAGGCGATGAAGCACGGATAGATGCCGAGATTCCAGATATTGCAGCCGAGAGCGAGAAGCCCTCCGTCAGCAAAAAATAGCGACTGAACAGTAAGGACCGATGCCATAACGAGGAATGCGGCATGTGGCCCAAGGATTATGGCAAGTATCATGCCGCCTCCGAGATGTCCGCTTGAGCCTGTTGCGGGAATTGTAAAATTTATCATTTGTGCCGCAAAGATGAAAGCGCCGAGGACCCCCATCAGAGGTATCGACTTCTCATCCAGATTTTCTTTAAGTTTCTTTGAACAGTATGCAATCGTTGCTAATGTCCCTGCCCAAAAAGTTGCTCCAACTGCCGGTGAAAGTAACGCATCTGCCATATGCATAGTAATATCCCCTTAAAACCTTAGTGTTATTCCGGCAAGGACCGAATAATCTGTCTCAGGTTTGTTCAATCCGCCCTTAACTCCGAAATCAATGTCGAAATTCTCTGACAGAGAATAAATTAATCCGCCAATGACAAAGGCAGGATGGATGTTAACGTTTTTATCAGTATTTTTCTCTATCCCTATGTTGCCGACCAGATTAAGATTTTTTATGACCTCCACTGTAGCAGCAAGAGATGTATGCCACAGATTTTTTCTTTCATCGGCATTGTTATCGTTTCTTATATAACCGAGATTGAGATGGAAAGCCCATGGCTTTATTTCCTTTGTGGTAATGAAGAATAGGCTATAGGTTATTCTCCCTGAGCCTAAACCTTTTTTATCATCACCTGTCGGCAAGGTAAAGCCCGGCTTTATAGCAAAGCTTAGTCCGTCTCTCTCGTAAAATCTCCACTTCAATTCTATGGACATATCTGAGATACCCTCTTCGGTAGTCGCAGTCTCCGAATCCTTTACCCTGATGTGCTGGTAGGGAATGCCGAAAACAACGTCTAAGGGTTCAATCACTCCATAAGACAGGGTTGTTGCCATCTGACCGGTATTTGTTGTGATCCCATCATCTTTGTCATGTCCGTACTCTCCATTCACCTCCAATTGAAACTTTCCTTTCCCCTGTGTTCCCGTGTCATCGGTAATCAGCGGGTGTGCTGCATAAGAAACAGTGAAAAGTGAATAGTAAACAGTAAATAGCAGGAAAAACAGAAAAACCTTGATCTTTAACCTGTGAACCTTAAATATCATATATTTACTCCCTTCCGGTAGTGCCACCAATCTTAAAATCGTGCTACCATAAATACAAAATCTTTATTTCAGATGCTTGCCGGTTGTTGTTACTGTAAGTTTCCCGTGTTTCACCCCCTTTGTGCCTATCAGTCTGTCCGCAATCTTTCTAATGTCTTTCCCCTTCCCCCGCACAACAAGCACTTCAAGGCAGTTATGCTCATCGAGATGCACATGCATTGTCGAGATTATGGATGTATGATATTTATGCTGAAGATCGGTGAGCGTATCCGCAAGCTCTCTCGTATGATGGGAATAGACTATCGTTATAGTGCCTACGGTATCCTCATCCCCTGCCTCCCATTCTTCTTTTACAAGATTATCTCTTATAAGGTCGCGGATTGCCTCGCTTCGGTTCTCATACCCCTTTTTTCTTATGAGGGAATCGAACCGTTCGATCAGTGCCTTTTCCAGTGATATGCCGAATCTCGTTAGCGCCATCGTGTTACTTTTCTAAAATTAGTGTTACTATACCATGTCCTGTTTTCTCTGTCAATAAAAAAAATTAATGGCGGTATCTCACTTTTTCTTGTCAATCACCTACGGGCAGAGATATAATATCCTACGAAAATGCGTATTATCCTTTCAAAAAATGAAATCCACGATGACAGGATAACTATTTCCGGCGAAAATGCGCGATATCTTACATCCGTTCTCAGGTGCAGAGTTGGCGATGAGGTACAAATATTCGATGGAGAGGGCGGCCTTTACAAGGCAGAGATTGTCGAAGTAGATAATAAACAAATATTTGCGGATATAATCGAGAGATCCCTAATCAATACCGAATCCCCCCTGAACCTCGTATTAATTCAGGGAATCCTCAAAGGTGAGAAGATGGATTGGGTGATCCAAAAGACTACGGAACTTGGCGTTAAAGAAATAATCCCTGTCATAACAGAGAGAAGCCAGGTTAGATATACAAGAAAAGTTGAGCGATGGAAGAAGATCGCGGAAGAGGCATCGCGGCAGAGCGGAAGAAGCATTATTCCTGTTGTGCACGAGCCTGTTAATTTTTGTGATATATTCTCTCAATCGCTAAGCGGCTTTATCTTCTGGGAAGATGGCGGAGTCAGGATGCAAGATACAAGATACAAGATACAGGATAATTGCCGTCTCATTGGGGAAACGCATACTCCGTGCAGAAACAGCAGCAGTCTCGGCGGTGACTCTTGCACAGTTTTTATTGGGTGATATTAATTGATCCGAGCATTTTGGGGGATGGTAGTTGCAAAAATTGACCGACCCCGGTGATATAATAAGTTATGTTCTAAATTGCTCTTGTTTATTAATAACAGGGTACATAGAATGAAATATTTTCTTATATATCTCAATGTGCTTTTTCTTGCTCTGTTCCTTATGGCAGGGCATGGAAACACATACTCGGAGCACGATCAATCCTGCTCGCGTATGGGAGTTTCGGGGGCGATATCGGGTAGGGTGATTGAGGTGCTGAATAGTGGTGGCTACACCTATGTATACATAGAAAAGGAAGATAAAAGAATATGGGTGGCCGTACCGGCAATGAAAATAGTCAAAGGAAAAGAGATGTCCTTTTATCCTGGAAGCGAGGTGGTAGACTTTCAGAGTAAGTCCATGATGCTTAGATTTGAGAGGATCATTCTTTCCCGTGGGCCGATAGGCATGAAAGGAGTGCCGGCAATAAATTCGGTGGGCACCGGATTCTTTACCACAGAAAAAATAAAGGTTGGAAAGGCCCCGGGCTTTAATGCTTACATAGTAGAGGAGATTTACCGGAAGAGGAATATCCTTGACGGCAAGGATATTATGGTCAGAGGGAAAGTTGTAAAGGTTGCTCCGGGTATTATGAATAAAAACTGGATACACATACAGGACGGCAGCGGCAGTTCTAAAAAAGGCACTAATGTTCTGGTAGTCACGTCAAAGGATATGCCTTCTATCGGAGACATCTTAACGGCGAATGGTATCGTAAGAAGAGATAAAGACTTCGGTGAAGGTTATAAATATCGTGTAATAGTAGAGGATGCAGACCTGTATCCCTTTTAAAGATACTACGGTTTTGATGTCATCGCATTCTTTAGTTTTCCACGAAGGACACTGCTTTCTTTTAATCTCTTTTGCTCCGATATTTCAAAGCATATCAGACGAAGATGAAATGTCAAGGGCGTAAAAGAGGATTTTATCGGGCGAGGATTTGTGCTGATTGGTTTCCACAGTAATACGGGGAGCGTTTCTATTTTCCTATGTTACAGTTTATTCACGGTAATTTTTTTAGAACACGTCCTCAACTCTTTCCCCGTCCCTTCCCGAACAGACAATCTCCGAGCAGTCCCCTGCTGTGCTCGTCGTCATGGCAATAGATGCAGAGATTTTCCCAATTGGAACCATCGGCAGGATTGTTTCGGTAGTTGCTGTCTTTATGATGCACTGTGAGGAGATGCCGGTTTTTGAAATCAAACTCTCGCCCGCATTTGGCGCATATCAGACCGTGGATTTTCAGGGATCTCTCCCTGTAATCGCCGGTAGGAGAATTGCCCTCTTTTAATTCCCTTACGATTTCAGATGCGGTCTTATCTGTTGCGGGCTTTTTAGGTCTGGGTTTTCTGAATTTTGTGCCTCTATTCACGGTTTGTTCTCGGTGATTATGTAAAATCCAACAGGATATTTTATTCGTCCCATAGCCCTATTTTCTTTAAAAGAGCCGGGTGGGAATTACTTTATAGCTCACGCAGGAACTCTTTGAGTGCCTTAGGCTTTATCTTTCCTTCCTTTATTAACTTTACCTCACACAAGGATTGTTTGACTTTTTCATTCACACTAAAAGTATCGCAATCGCCTGTAAGATATTTCAGATAGTCAACTGCGTCCTTGAGCTTATCTTCCGGAAGACCCTCTATCATATCTATGGCTTTTTCTTTTAGTACGGTTGCTTTCATAGGCTCATTATATAGGATTTCTAAAACTCATGTAAACACTTAAAGAGTATTAGGGTGCATCCCCGCATTTGTAAACCCCTTCTTGACATGCATCCCCGCATTTGTAAACCCCTTCTTGACATTATGTATGTCTTATAGTATTATAGCATACATATGAAGAGGTCAAAGCCAGATACTGATCATCTTATCAGCAAAACCCGTCAGCATATTCAAAGGCTTGCAGATACTCTATCCTACCGATTAAGCCGTATCCTTAAAACAAGGCACATGATAAAAGGGACTATTTATATCCAGAAGAAGCGATGTGGTAATGCGAGGTGTAAATGTGCCGGAGGAGAACTCCATTGTGCAACAATGTTGAGCCTTAGCCATCAGGGGAAAACCCGGCTTATCCCTCTCACTAAGTATTCCGGGGTAGAGCTTATGCAAATAAGAAAAGCTGTAAAAGAATATCAGGGTTTTAGACATAATCGTGCCGAGGCGGTAAGTGATTTTAAACGATTAATAGAACAGATAAACAAATTGGAGCAGAACCTTTTAATCGAGGTTACTCCGAAGAAAGGGGTATAGGTAAATGGGCGGTCAAAGAGAGCAGGGTGATGTAGAGCAAACAATAGAGGAACTTGTTAGTGAATACCGTAAGGAGCTAAAGGAGATTTTCTCTAAAGATACGTTTGATCTGAGTTTTGATGAACGGGAAAAGCTAATTGACGGTAAAGTGGACAAGGGGCGGTGTAAAATCCTTCAGAAACATATTGAGGAGGATCCGGAAAGATACGTTTGATCTGAGTTTTGATGAACGGGAAAAGCTAATTGACGGTAAAGTGGACAAGGGGCGGTGTAAAATCCTTCAGAAACATATTGAGGAGGATCCGGAGGGAATATCCGTGAATAATTATCATCCCGAGGAAACGAGTCTCTGTCTCTGTGGAGCATGTACAACCCTATGTCGGGATGAAAAAGGAGACATTAAAATATTTAGCCGGCAGATCAAGAGCAAGCGTGGAGTAGTGGATGTAAAGGAATACGGTTATTACTGCAGTAAGTGCAGGAAAGTTTTTTTTCCCTCACCGAAAAAAGCTAAAACTATTCAAAGAAAACTATAGTCCTGATCTTTTACGAAAGATAGTCTATGCCGGTGTGCATTGCACGTCTTCATTTGATCTGGCACAGGAAAGCCTAAGGACTTTAGCAGAAACCGACATATCCATATCACACATTCAAAGGCTAACTGTAAGAGTCAGCAGGGAATTTGACGATTCTGAGTGTCTATCAGCCGACATTGCCAGCGATAAAAAACAGACAAGGATGTGTGCATGTACCCTGTCTTGTTTCCGATGATAGATAGGCCGCATACCAAGATCATGTTTTTCAGTTCTGAATGCATCCTCCACTTCGGTCAACTGAACGTATCGCCTCCAATTGTAGGATGTTTGCAAATCTTACAATCCGGGGAGGTAACGGTTGATCCGCATCCGGAGCTACCTAAAATATTTCAGGACAGAAAAGCGGTAACACGGATGGTAGAAAAATTAAAGGGCAAGGCACAAAAGGAAGTTCACAACCACAGCGAAGATATAGAGGAAAAGAAGTTTAATTCAAACTATGACACTGCAGAACAAACAAAAGAGAAAGAGTCTTTAGCACCAAAAGTTCTTAAAAGACTTGTGCTTGCAGATATCATAGGGGCACAATCATTTGGTTATGCCCTTTATTGCAAGGCACAGCAGTATCGGCTGGATACCGCTGAGCGTAAGGCTTATATAGGAGACGGCGACAGAAAAATATGGTCAATCTACGAAGAAAATTTTAGGGCTGATAATTGGATACCGATACTTGATTTTGTTCATGCTGTCGAATATGCCTTTGAGTCCGCTAAATTATCTACAGAAAATGAAAATGCCTGTTGGGCTAAATATATGGAATTTGTTACCCATATATGGCAAGGAAGAACCTTAACAGTTATAAGAAGACTGGATAAAACAATCAATGGGTTGGAAAGCTCACAGGAGAATAAACCTAAAAAACTAAAAGATAAAGTTGATAGATTAAAATCTATCCGCTGTTATTTCCAAAATAACCTTACTAAAATGAATTATTCCAAATATAGAAAAAAGGGACTTCCTGTCAGCAGTTGTCATGTCGAGTCCCTGATCAAACAGTTCAATATAAGGATTAAGTCTTCCGAAAAGTTTTGGAATAAATCTTCGGTTAAGGGAATTATCAAATTAAAAGCCTCTATATTTTCCAATGATGACTCTTATAGGAATTTCTGGAATAATCGTCACGATTACCAGACCAATCTAAAAA
>JACQXD010000095.1 GCA_016208875.1 Nitrospirota bacterium | reverse complement strand
ACCCATCTGCCGGGAGATAAAAGCAAGGAATTCTTCCGATGTTAACACCTGCAGGTTCCCCTTACGATAGTCATCCTTATCCCTATGTTCCCTCGTTCTATCCCGAATGCTGATTGTTGCGGAACGCTTAATCCAGAAAAGCAAGTGTCTCGATAAAAGGCGCATCTGATTCCCGGTTGGGTAGTATGCGGTGCCAGCCGTTCAGAGTGACGGTCTTATGATCACGGTGTTTTACCCTGCCCCGGCCATAAATCCAAACTCAGCGTGCAGATATTGCCGGAAATGAGAAATGCAGAGACTCGGAGCCGTCGGGTAACAGGTAAACCGTAAGCCTGTAAAAAGTAAACTGTCATTTGTAAACCGTAAAGAGGTATAGGGTTTCCTGCCCACGCTATTCTTCTTTAAGGTGGATAAATAGCTTCACCACCCCTGATTTACGCTATCAGGCTTCGGGCTATCCTGCCTCACGGCAGTTTTGCACTTGCTCCCCTGTCTCTGCCGATATTCTATTCATCTTTAAATTTAACAATTGCCAGGTAATTAACAGCGTGTATCCGGTTAACCAGTTGCCTTAACTGCTGAATATTGTCTTGATATTCCCTGTATATCTCTCCGAATCTATGACGCGGTTTCTCGACTATATCACGTTCTTCCTTGTGAATCACTCGTTTATAAGAAGAATTTTCAATTCGCTCAGTCATAGCCTTAATATCTTCAAGGAGATTTTTTCTTATTTCTAATGCCTCAGCTACGCTTATTTTTTCACCCTTGTATTCAATTTGTATCTCAAAATTTGTTTTCTGAAGTTCCTGATTAAGCTTTACCTGCTTTGTCTGAAGCTTTTTCAGTTTTCCCTCTATTTCTTTCAGATTGAAGTCTTCAGCAGGCTCTTTGTATTCATCATTATCTCTAAAGAGACCGTGTTTTTTTGAGGCATCGCCCATAAGGTTTTCCAGCAAGCCTATGTGACGACCATACTCAGCACGTAATTCTAATGCTTCATAAAGATATAAATTCCCCTTTTTGTCCGGCATAACTACCTCCTTTCCCGCTATTATACATGTGTGAATATATAAAAGTCAATACTTATTCATGCATGACATTGAAAAATATATTATTTAGTTGTAAACAAGATATGTGGAGAATATCGGAGGCAGGATAAAATATTACAGAGAACAACTCGGGCTATCGCAGCTTGAATTAAGCCAGAAAAGCGATGTCTCTCAAGCAAGCATTGCAAGAATAGAGACAGGGAAACAGCTAAATCTTAAAAGAAACACCATAAAGAAACTCGCTGACGGGCTGGGCATATCCTTAAGCGAACTCATGGAATTTCCTTCTTTTGTGAAAGAGGAGAAGGCTCCTTACAATGTTACCAGAATGGTGCCTGTAGTTAAACCTAAAAACATTGAAAATATAAAAAACTTTAAGTCGTTGCATATAAAAACCGGTAGACACGAACCTTCTTTTTCCTCGGATAAGAATGCATTTTATCTTTTAATCACCAGTGAACTAATCGGTGAACCAATTATTGATTTAGAAGATTTGATACTGATAGAGCCCTCAGAAAGTATTAGAGAAAAAGATATGGTCTTCTACCTCTCCTCAAAGAAAATGGGGATAGGAATAATTCATTATTATCCTGAAAGCTTCATAATCCAGCCGCTGGGGCAGAATTTGCTGCCGCTTTTGTTTAAAAAAGCAGAGAAAAAACACCTAATCAAGATATTCAGAATCAGTGAGATTAAGAAAAAGAAATAATACCTTCTGAACTACCAACACTACATTATTTAGCATCAAGCAAAAGCAGTTCAGGCTTAAGCACTTTTATTTTACTCAATAATTTTATTCAGTTCTTTCGCGGATAATGTAAGAGTATTTCTTCCTGAAGGGTATGTTTCCTCTCCCGGATATACTATGAACGCCTTCCGGCACGACAGGTCTTCAAGGGCATTCCAGAAGCCTCTTTCGGCCTTCGGACTTGCCGAATATTTAATTTCTATTGCTATAGGTTTATTCTTTTTGTCCACGAGTAATAGATCTATCTCCGCTCCTGCGCTTGTCCTGTAGAAAAAGTGCGACCACCCTTCCGGCAGTAAACCGATTATCTGTTCAACAACAAAGCCCTCCCACGACCTGCCGGCTGCCGGATTTCCCATAATGTCCTCAATGTCTCTGATCCTCAATAATGAGTGCAGGAGCCCGGAATCCCGGATGTAAACCTTCGGCGCCTTGATCAGCCTTTTTTTAATGTTGGTATAATACGGCTGTAACCGTCTTACAATAAAAGTTTCCTCAAGGATATCAAGATAACTTCTCACAGTCGGAGCCGATATTCCAAGACTGCCTGCTATCTGGCTTGCGTTCCATAGATGTCCGTGGGAATGCGCCAGCATAGTCCAGAACCTCCGGAGCTGTGCGGAAGGCACGCGTATACCAAGCTGGGGTATGTCCATTTCAAGGTAAGTCTTTATAAATGCCTCCCTCCACGAAAAACTGTCTTCATTGCTTTCGGCAAGACAGCTTAAAGGGTAACCGCCCCTCAACCATAACCGCTGAATGTCCTTATATCCCGTCTCGTGAATCGAAAAGGGAGTAAGCTCATGATAGATTATTCTGCCCGCGAGGCTCTCCGAAGATCGCTTTATCAGCTCCGGCGATGCAGAACCGAGAATAAGAAACCTCCCGCCAGTTCTTTTTCTGTCAACGAGTGCACGGATAAGCGGAAACAGCAACGGCATACGCTGTATCTCGTCAATAATCACAAGTGAATCGGCAAATTGTCCCAGATACAGTTCGGGGTCATACAGCTTATTCAAGTCGGAAGGAAGTTCGAGGTCAAGGTACGTCACCTTTTTGGAAATCCCTTTTTGGATCATCTTTGCAAGAGTCGTTTTACCTGCCTGACGCGAGCCGACAATCCCGACCACCGGGTATTTCCTGAGAGATGCTTCAACTGCAGGCTGAATCCTTCGCTTTATCATGCTTGTATTATGAAAGATTGCCTTTCAATTTGCAAGGTAAATTTAACCCGGCCCATTATATCCTATTGTCAGGTCAACCGTATGCTTGAATTAAAGAAGTTGGTGGAGGAATGAAGTTAAAGGTCGAACATTTAGCAGATGTTGACTAACCAGACAAATGTGCGAAAGATTTTTGATGCTATCCTGAATTGCATTTATTGATGTATTAATAATCCGGAAAATGTCCATATGTTTCCTCTATAGTAAACTAAACATAGGGGATGTGTCCCTATTTTAATCGCTCCTTATCAACTCTGACAGACCATGCAGTAGGGTCATTGACTATACGTTCGAGATTAAGTCCGGGGTGAAGCGGATTGTTTTCAAGAAGCACAAGGGCTTTAGCTATCTTTTTTCTGATTATTTCATTTGAGCGGAACTTTTCTACATCGTCAAGAAATTTTTTACTTGGAATCAGCGTCGGCACTCTTCATTTCCTTTACAATCCATTCCGGCAGCTTCCGCCTTCCGCTGTGTCTTGCCTCTTGTAATTTTGCAATTCCCTTATCGTTCAGCCTGACTGTTGGATATATTTCAACAGGACTCAGTACGATAGCCCCGCCTTTTGAAAAAGACAGGTCAAGATATGTGCCTTTTTCAAGCTTGAATCTTTTTCTTACGGCAGTAGGCAGGTTAATACTGCCGCGCTTATCTATGGCTATGAGCATTTTGCCTCCATTTTTATTAGTAGTTTTTCAATACCCCACAGTCTCTGCTGTGGGGTGTTGAATAAATAAATTTTCAATAAATCTCCCCTAACCCCTCTTTTCCAAAGAGGGGGTCAGAAGGATTCCCGACAAGCGAGAATGACAAAGTACGATTTATTTTTTTGATACCCCGCCGTCTCTGCGGCGGGGAGGTTCATTAACTATAACAATATCATGTCATTTTGTCAATATGTCAAACTCCTTTTATCCCTCTCCCGCCCTCGTCTTGGCGTAGGGTTAAGGAATACTATTTGACGACATTATAACATCTCTCGCATAGCTCGGGGGCATCGCTGAATGTTCCGACTGCGATACGCCGGTTCCAGCATCTCTCGCATTTGCCTCCCTCTGCCCTTTCCAAGATAACGGACATCCCTTTTACCTCTTCGCTCTCATAACCGCCCTCTGATTTTTCCGATAAGGGTCTTATCCCGGCCCCGGACACAATGAAAAGCGAAGGAAGGAACTCTATATATTCTTTCAGGAGACCGAATTCCTGATCGGGAAGATAAAGTATAACCTTTGCTTCAAGTGCATTACCTATAAATCTGTCCTGCCTTTTGATCTCGAGTGCCTTATTAACTTCATTTCTTATCGCAATCAATTTTCCCCATTTTTCTTCGAGTGCAGGATTAAGAAATCTTTCTTCAACTTCAGGGAAATTTGAAAGGAAAATGCTTTCCTCAAGTTTTGAGTTTTGAGTTTTGAGTTTTGAGTTTAAAAAGCTCCATATCTCTTCCGCAGTGAATGAGATTACAGGCGCCATTAGCTTTGTCATGGTAACGAGTACCCTTGTCAAGACCCACTGGGCAGCCCTTCTTTCCCTTGAATCTGCCTTGAATGTATAGAGCCTATCCTTAAGTATATCGAGATAAAAAGAGCTCATATCCACAACACAGAAATTATGCAGGAGATGGAATACCTCATGAAAATTATATGTTTCATAGGCCGATGATATTTTTTTTGTGAGCTGCTGTAGCCGCGACATAGCCCATCTGTCTATCTCAAGTAGTTCGCTGCTGTAATCCTTCCCGTCGAAATCGTGCAGGTTACCGAGGAGGAATCTCGCGGTATTCCTTATCTTTCTATATGCCTCGGTAAGCCTGTCAATGATCTCTTTGGATATCCGAATGTCGTCTCTATAATCCTCGGCAGAGACCCAGAGCCTCAGTATCTCTGCACCATTTGCCTTTATTACCTCTTGAGGTGCAACTACATTTCCGAGCGACTTGGACATCTTTTTTCCTGAGCCGTCTACTACAAATCCATGCGTTAACACCGTTTTATATGGCGATGATCCCTTTGTGCCTACGGATGCAAGCAGAGAACTCTGGAACCACCCCCTGTGCTGATCGCTCCCCTCAAGATACATATCGGCAGGCCATGTAAGCCGGGGGTCATTTCCCATAACAGCGGCATGGCTTACACCCGAATCGAACCAGACGTCGAGTATGTCCATTTCCTTTGAAAAGGATGTCCCGCCGCACTTTTTACATTTATATCCGGCAGGCAGAAATTCCTCTGCCTTCTTTGCAAACCATACATCAGCCCCGTTGTCTTTAACATATTTTATTATCGTATCGAGGACTTCATTGTCTTTAACAAACTCGCCGCAGTCCCCACACCTGATCAGGGTTATAGGTACTCCCCATGACCTCTGTCTCGATATACACCAATCGGGACGATTCATGACCATGTTATATATTCTGTCTCTGCCCCACTTAGGAACCCATTCAACCTTATCAATCTCCTCAATGCATTTTTTACGCAAGTCATTATGTTCAACGGATATGAACCACTGTTCCGTTGCACGAAATATGACCGGCTTTTTGCACCTCCAGCAGTGCGGATAGGAATGGATAACCTTATCCACTTTTAAAAGGGCATTTTTATTCTTTAGTGTCTCGATTATCAGGGTATTTGCCTTAAACACAAACTGCCCCTCGAATTCAGGGACAGCCTTTGTGAATTTCCCTTTATCGTCTACAGGTGCATAGATATCGAGACCGTATTTTAATCCGACACCATAATCGTCTTCTCCATGACCCGGTGCGATATGAACAATGCCGGTTCCTTCCTCTATGGATACGAATTCCCCCATAACAGCCTTTGATTTTCTCTCGATAAAGGGATGATCTGCATTTATACCTTCAAGCTCTTTGCCTGAGATTTTAGCAAGTATCTTTCCATCGAGACCTATTTTTTCTTTCAATGCCTCGAGCCTTCCTTCGGCAACGATGTAGACCTCATTATTTTGTTCGAGAGCTACATATGTCAGATCGGGATGAAATGCGAGGGCGAGATTTGCCGGTAATGTCCATGGAGTTGTAGTCCAGATAATAAAAAAAACATTTTTCCCTGCCACTTCCGGTAGTTTATTTTTTAGCTCTTCACTATCAATCTTAAACCTTACAAATACGGACGGTGACTCCTTGTCTGCATACTCTACCTCAGCCTCTGCGAGGGCTGTAACGCATGATGGACACCAATGTACCGGCTTTTTACCTTTATAGACGTATCCCCTCCTTACAAACTCTGCAAATTCCCTAACGATAGCACCTTCATATGAATAAGACATTGTGAGATAAGGCGACATCCAATCTCCAAAAACCCCGAGCCTCTTGAACTCCTCTCTCTGTATGTCAACAAACTTCTCTGCATATTCCTTGCAGAGCCTTCTTTTTTCGAGGATATCGATTTTGTCTTTTTTCTCTCCTAAATTCTTGTCCACTTGCAGTTCTATCGGGAGGCCGTGGCAATCCCATCCCGGCACATAAGGAGAGTAGAACCCCTTCATGGATTTGAACTTCACGATTATATCTTTCAGTATCTTATTCAGTGCATGACCGATATGGATGTTGCCGTTGGCATACGGAGGTCCATCGTGGAGGATGTAAGGGTTGCAGCTTGAGTTCTTATCCTGCATCTTCTCGTATATCCTGTTATCATTCCAGAATTTCAAGGTATCCGGTTCCTTTCGGGCAAGATTTGCCTTCATCGGGAACCCTGTTTGGGGAAGGTTCAGCGTATCCTTATAGTCTTTTTTCTTTGACGAATCTTCGTTTTGCATAGGAGAAAAATTACCACTTCATAGCCTTGAATGTCAAGGGAAGGTGAGAATTCTGTTTAGATTGTTCCTTGCTACTTTATCACCGGGGTTAAGTCTTAGGGCGGCTCGGTAGTATTCTATAGCGGTGTCATTCCACCCCTTGTCGGCATAGGCATTGGCAAGGTTGCCGTATGCCTCTGCGCAATGCGGTTTAAATCTTATGGCAGTTCGATAGAATTCTATAGCGATATCGTTCCATCCTATTTCTACATAGGCGTTGGCAAGATTGTTATATGCCTCTGCATAATCCGGTTTAAATCTTATGGCAATTTTATACTGTTTGACAGCCCTATCGAAGTATCCCTTATCGAAGAAGGCATTACCAAGATTATAGTAAGATAACGCACAATCCGGTTTTAATCTTACAGCGATTCGATATTGCTCGATTGCTTCGTCTACGAGTCCCTTACTGCGATAGCCGATGCCGAGGTTGAGATGCGCCCGTGAATTCTTCGGGCTCTTACTAACCGTATCCTCCCACAGGCTTACCTCGTTTTTCCATATGGTATTTCTCTGATAAGCGGCGAATGAAAGAAGAACTATTAGAGCGGCAGAGCAATAGAGCGGTAGAGCGATAGGAAGAAAAGAAAAACTACTGCTCTGCTCCGACGCATTGTCGTTCTGTCGCACTGTCGTACTAATAGCCCACTGCAAGATATGAAATAAAGCAGTGCTTAAGGCTATGATAAAACCAATTGATGGCAGATAAAGCCTATGTTCAAAGATTACATCGGCTATAGGTATAATGCTTGACTCGATAGATAGGGTTATGAAAAACCAGAGAATGCCAAAGGCGATAAACCGTAATGCGTGATGCGTAATGCGTGATGCGTGCATTGTGGATTGTTCATCGTGTATCATGTATCGTGCATCATGCATCGTAACTCGTGAACGATAAAACAAATAGATTCCAAGTCCTAATATGGAAAGCAGAAACAAAAAAGATAAAAATATAGGTGGATTTAAAAATGAGTCGTATCCCGGATAGTTGTAGTCGAGATTCTGGTTTATCGGAAAAAACAATAGTCTTATATATGTGATTATTACCCTGAACTGTATAAAGAGATAATCCCATCTCGACATCAAGGTTTGAAACCTTAATGCCTCACCGGCATCGCGTATTACTTCACCGGCAGATTTATTTACGGCTATAAAATTCAAAGGGATAATCAGCATGGTAAGCAATAGCGGGCTTAGATATAAAATCCTTTTAAATCGTAAATAGTGAATAGTGAATAGTGAATAGTGAACCCCGTTAGAAAGGAGAGTGTGTTTACTTTCTTTCCATCTGTTCTCTGAATAGTTGCTTTCTAACGGGGTAAAAAACATGAACTCGTAGAGGATGATAACAACCGGCAGTGTAAATGGCAAGAACGGCGGAAAATAACGATGCAAGATACATGATACATGATGCACGACTCACGATGCATGATTCACGATTCATGATGCACGATGTATGATTTTCTTTATCGTGTATCGTGTATCCTGCATCGTGCATCTTTTTTGTATCGTGTAGCCTGAACTTTATATACATCACAAGCGATAGTAGATAGAAAAATGTTGCCAGAGACGTAAGTCTCTGGACTATATATGTAACCGCCTGTGTCTGGATTGGATGGCTTACGAATATCAAAGCGGAGAAAAGGGCAATGAAAGAAGTGTCAAAGCGGCTAAGTATCATAGGGTCAGAGTCTTCGGAACTTTGATACTTTGATACTTTGACCCTTTGATACTCTAATGTTCTAAGCGTTAGCGCCACAAGCCAATGAACAAGGATTGCGTTGGCAATGTGTACTGCAAGGTTGAAGATGTGATACCCTGTTACATCTGTTCCATGCAGCCTGTAATTCATTGCAAGGGTCAGGCAGCCAATATACCTGCTTTTGAATACTTTATATCTGAGATTGCCTTCGTGAGTTTGTTCGGTCGGAGATAAAAACAACCTTTTATTAATGGGATTTTCAATAATGTCGGGACAATCGTCGAACTGAAATGGGACACTAAAGGTATTGGAATAGGCAAGTAGGCCGACGGCTGAGATGAGAAGAACATGAAGAACCGGTTTATGGAATAAACCCTTTTTTAGCACCAATCCCGCCTATCCCCTTCCTGTCCTTTTAAAACAGGTTTAGTGATGCTTTTTATAGTTTTCCCTTAAAACCTAACCTTGCTAAGTATACCACTCCACTATTCGATGTTCAATAAAATTATTTCCTTCCAAAGCTTAGGTAAATGATGTTTTTCCCGGCAATAGTTATAATTAATTATGACAAGGCTTGAGTATGAACTCGAAAAAGCAGAGAAGGGCAGGGCGGTTAGAAGAAAAACCGTATTAGCAGTACTTACTGCGTTATCCGTTGTCACAGGCATAATCGTCGGATTTATCTACTGGATGTTGGCCGATCTGCCAGGAATAAAGGCACTCGAAGAATATGTACCCATGGAATCTTCACAGGTATATTCTGCCGATGGAAATTTGATTGCAGAATTTTATATTGAAAGAAGAACCTTTATCCCGCACTATAGAATACCGGAACACGTAAAAAAGGCGTTCATCTCCGTTGAAGACATAAGATTTTACAGACATCCCGGCGTTGATCTCATCGGGATTTTGAGGGCACTCTATCAGGATATAAAGGCAGGCAGCATTGTCCAGGGCGGAAGCACCATAACACAGCAGCTTACCAAGATGTTATTTTTAAAACCCGACAGAAGCATAAAAAGAAAGCTTAAGGAAGCAGCCCTTTCCATTCGGATAGAAAAACATTATACAAAAGATGAAATACTCGGCCTTTATCTTAACCAGGCCTATTTCGGAACAAGGGCGTACGGTATAGAGGCTGCAGCCATGACTTATTTCGGCAAATCAACTTCAGAACTCAACATAGCCGAAGCAGCGCTTCTTGCATCTTTGCCCAAGGCTCCCTCTGTGTATAATCCTTTCAGGAATCCCGGAAAGGCGATAGAGCGGAGAGAAAGGGTATTAAAGGAGATGCTGAAACATAAATTCATAACAAGGGATCAATACGAAGAGGCTGAAAGGGTTCCTCTGCCCCCGGTCCCCCATTTCAGAAGATACGATGCACCTTATTTTGTAGAGACACTGCGGCAGGTTCTCGAGGCGAGATATGGCAATGAGCTATACACTGCCGGATACAAAATTTATTCGGCCCTGGATCTCGGGATTCAGCAAATAGCCGAAGAAGCCGTTAAGAAGGGGATATCTCTTGTAGAAAAACGGACAAAACCAGGAGTAGAGGCAGCACTTATAGCCATAAATATAAGGACAGGGCATATAAAGGCACTCGTAGGAGGTTCTGATTTCTGGCAGAAACAGTTTAACAGGGCAGTGCACGCATTAAGACAACCGGGGTCTGCATTTAAACCGTTTGTTTATGCTACCGCAATAGAAAAAGGAATGACATCGAAGGATATTATAGATGATTCACCGGTCTGGTTCAGTGGCTCCAGACCCGGAGAGATGTGGTCCCCCAAGAACTATGACGGCACATACTATGGCAGCGTGACGCTTAAGACTGCCCTTGCACAATCCCTTAATGCCGCTACTGTAAGGCTTGCCGATAAAGTGGGAATAAAAAATGTTATCGAAATGGCAAAAAGACTCGGGATCGAGAGTGAACTTCAACCCTATATGTCATTGGCGATAGGAGCGTCCGACGTGACCTTGCTGGAGATGGTTTCCGCCTATTCAACATTTACGTCCGGGCATAGGGCAAAGCCCGTCTTATATGAAAGAATCCTTAACAGGGACGGCGTAGTTCTGGAGGAAACCAATACGGCTGTGGAGGCGCTGTTGTCCGAAGAAATTGCAAATGAGATGAGAGTTCTCCTAATGGCGGTTGTGGAAGAAGGAACCGCCCGTAATGCAAGGGAGATTAAGAAACCTGTTTATGGAAAAACAGGCACGACTAATAACTACACGGATGCATGGTTCATAGGATTTGATGATAAGATTGCCGTAGGTGTCTGGGTGGGTAGGGACGACCATTCTCCTATCGGACCAAAAGAGACAGGTTCGAGGGCGGCCCTTCCCATATGGATAGAGTTTATGAAAAAAGTGCCTCCACAAATTCTACCGGATCGAAATCCCTGAGATCGTCAATGTCTTCTCCTACTCCAATGAGCCTTACAGGAATTCCGAGTTCTTTCTTTATCGCAAAAACGATGCCGCCTTTTGCCGTACCGTCCAGTTTTGTAAGTGCTACGCCTGTGATGCCAATGGCATCATTGAACATCTGTGCCTGTCTCAATGCATTCTGCCCTGTGGTTGCATCGACAACGAGGAGGACTTCCTGAGGTGCATTAGGTATTGTCTTTTGCACTACCCGCTTAACTTTTTTAAGTTCCTCCATCAGAGGGCTTTTGGTGTGAAGCCTGCCTGCCGTATCAATAATAACTATGTCGGTTTTTTTATGCCTTGCAGACTCTACTGCATCGTAAGCAACGGCAGCCGGGTCGGAGCCGCTCTGATGCTTAACGATTGCAGCACCAGACCTTTTTGCCCATATCTCAAGCTGCTCTATTGCAGCAGCCCTGAACGTGTCGGAGGCGGCAAGCAGTACGGAATGACCCTGAGATGTAAACCTGCTCGCAAGTTTTCCTATGGTTGTGGTCTTTCCTACACCATTTACACCTGCTGTTAAGATAACGAAAGGTTTTTCTCCGAAAAGAACAACCGGGGCAGAAGAACCGAGTAAAAAGATCATCTCTTTTTTCAGGAGATTTTTTGCCGAGTCGCCGTCCCTGACCTCGCCTTTCTTTATCTTCTCCCTAAGAAGATCGACAATCTCCTGTGTGGCATGTGTTCCAACATCGGAGGCGATGAGTATCTCCTCAAGTTCGTCGATCGTTGTTTCGTCGATCGTTCCTCTCGTAAAAATGGATTCGACCTTTTCGACTAATCCTTTTCTTGTCTTCGAAAGACCGTTTTTTAACCGTTCAAAAAGTCCCATTAAACCTCCAAAATGTTACTAAGGAGTGCATAAGTAAGGCATCATTATTGAAAAATCTCCCCTCGCCCCAGTGCATAAGTAAGGCATCATTATTGAAAAATCTCCCCTCGCCCCTCTTTGCCAAAGAGGGGTATGTTCCTCCCTTTGGCAAAGGGAGGTTAGGAGGGATTTTATAATTAATGTCTTCATACTTATGACCGTATTAGTATTTTATAACCGATCAGAAAAATTTCTCTCCGGCAATGATATCCTTTCTATCGATTATATACTTACCACCTTCTATTCTTCCCATAAGGACTACCGGATAGCAACTCCCGAACCCTGCCTTTAGACCCTCGATGGGATATCCGACATCGCATTTCTTACATACGACAGATTGCTTATCAACCCTATATCCGAGCTTCTCCGGATAGCACTTTACACAGGCATCAAAATAAGACTGCACTTCATCATTTACCCTTACTATAAAAAAATCGATCCTTTTATCTTTGTGATGCAGCGAGTAAAAAACAGGTGATTTCTCCTTTAATACCCTTACGTTTATTATAATTGCTCCGTCCGAAACGGGCGCCTCCGGGTATACGGGTTTTTTCGCACAGGACATCAGCAGCAAGATAGAAAGCAAAAAAGTACAGGTTATCTTCATTTATAGATTCTAAATTTTTTGCGGAGGATTAATCAATCTGTACGGTTCTGTTATTGATAATATACCGAGAGCACATGGTCGGCGATAGCATCCCAGGTGAATGCGGATTCTACGGCAGCCCTTCCATTTCCTCCCATCCACCTTGCCCAATCAAAGTTTGTGAACAGGGTTCCCAAACCCCATGCGATCGACTCGGGATGGGGGTATATTTTCAATCCGTTCACCTCGTGCCATACAAACTCATCGGGACCTCCGTTCTTTGTGGCAACAACCGGTTTTCCGGCACTCCATGCCTCGAGTATAACGATCCCGAAAGGCTCATTACGGCTGGGCACACAAACAACATCGCAGGCCTTATATAAATCGACAAGGTTCCACCCGGATTTAAATCCTATAAAGCGGGTTGTATGCGCAACACCGAGTTGATGGGCACGCGATTCCACATGTCCCCGCATCTCTCCGTCACCGGCGAATATGAACTTGGCATGGGGATAGTATCTCAGGATATACGGGATCGCCTCGACTAAAATATCCGGGCCTTTTTGATATACCATACGTCCGCAGAAAAGCACCATAGGATCCATAGGCCCTATGTGGTACTGCTTTTTGATCTCAAAAGGGTCAAGCCAACCGTCGAAATGGTGGAGATTAACCCCATTGTAAACGACGGAAGCCTTCCACCACGGGACTTCATACATCCACATGATCTCGTTTCTGAGGCCATTTGATACCGTTATCACCTTGTCCGCCCAATAGGTTCCCGATCTTTCTATTTCCCGCACCCGGGCGGAACGGCCTCCGAAAAAATTATTTCCGCACCTGCCGTATTCGGTCGAATGCATGGTAAGGACTCCTTTTCTGCCCCGGCCGTATTTTATCCATATCATGGCATTGGCTGCCAGCCAGTCATGGGCGTGTACTACATCGAAGTGATTACCCATATAATCTTCCGTCTGAAAGAGGTGGTGCACAAACGATCTGCACATGTCGTTGATCTCTTCCACAAAGTCGGAATTCAATTGGAATGGACATCGGTGGTAATGGACCCCGTCGATCAGCTCATAATGCCTCTGGTTGTGTCCCATTCTGGTAAAGACATGTACTTCGTGCCCTTTCCGTTCAAGGGCTGCGGCCAATTCAGTTACATGAAATCCAACGCCACCAACGGTTATCGAATGCAGTGACTCCCAACACAACATCGCAATACGCATATAAGAAGCTTATCACCATTTTTGTTATTGTCAAGGTTGCACAATTTACTTTCCCCAGTCGTATTTTCTTCTCTTCCGGTGCGAGATATATTTCTCGGCAGATAACGCTGCAACACATCCATTTGCAGCAGCGACAACAACCTGCCTCACCTCCGTACATGTCATATCACCCGATGCAAACACGCCCGGGATGGATGTCTCCATCATCCTGTTTGTGACAACACATTCTTCCTCGCTGAGTTCCACAATGCCGCCGAGAAAGTCTATTACTGGTTTATTCCCGTGAAGATATACGAAGACCCCGGAAAGTTCAAGAAAGGTCTCTTTTTCATCCGTATCAACCATTCTTATCCTTTCGACGATATCGCTTCCTTCTATTGCCGTAACCGAATGGCCTAACAGGACATTCAGGTTCTCTGCCTTTAAAACGGGATGATCGTCCTCGACCTTCAGCTTTGAAGACGGGGAGATCAGATAAACGGTACCGGCAAATTTTGTTAAAAGCCCTGCCTCTTTTACAGCCTCTTCCGAATCGCCTATTACACCTACGATCTTCCCCTTATAAAATGCAGCATCACATATTGCACAATAACTTACTCCTTTACCGAGAAACTCCGCCTCTCCTTTGATCGTAGGCTTTCTTCCCATAGAGCCTGTGGCCAGGATCAGTGCCCTCCCGCTGTAATTTTTGTCCATAGTGAAAACTTCTTTTACACTGCCGTTTAGATTCACGCCTATAACCTGTGCCTCGACATACTCGGCACCAAAACCTATCGCCTGATCCCTGAATATATCGAGAAGCTCCTTGCCTGTAAGATGTCCTGTAAGGCCGGGATAGTTTTCTATCTTGTGAGCGAATGCGAGTGCTCCGGCAGTGGAGGATTTGTCGAGAACGACGGTCTTGAGCCTTGCCCTCGCAGCATACTGTGCAGCGGAAAGTCCAGCAGGACCTCCACCGATTATTATCACATCATATAGATCGGACATCTAACTCTCTCCATAAATCCATTATAGCAGAACTTTGCGTTTAACCCGAAAATTATCCTTTTATCATCCCTTTTACTATATCTATCTTGCCTATTATCCCCAGAACTCTTTTACCGCCGACAACAGGAATGAGATGCACCTTTTTCTCGGACATTATTGTGGCTATATCCTCTACCGCGGTGTCCTCCGTAACCGTAATTACCTTTTTTATACAGATATCATCTACGGTAATTGCTGCCATCTTTCTAATCTCTTTTTCTATCCTGGTCGGATTTTCCAGCATGACAAAGGCATCAAAAAGCCTCATGACAGTAGGTATGTGAAGCCTCTTATTCTGGCTTATAAGGTCGTTTTCCGTGACTATACCCATCAAATCCCCCTCATTATTTACTACAGGAACACCGCTGATCCGGTGTTCCACAAATATCCTCGATAACTCTTCTATCGTAGTCGTGGGTCTCACCGTTATCACATCTGCGGTCATTATGTCCTTTGCCTTTAACATAGAAATTCTCCTTTTGAATATTATATTTATTAAATTTTCAATTTTTGAATAAATAAATTTTCAATAAATCTCCCCTAACCCCTCTTTGCCAAAGAGGGGATCAGAAGGATTCCCGACAAGCGGGAATGACAAAGTACGATTTATTTTTTTGATACCCCGCCGTCTCTGCGGCGGGGAGCTGCATTAAACCAGTTTAAAATATCATACGGCCTGAAGGCATTAAAATCAATTAAGCTAAGATTTTTTGCTAAGACTTTTATTCTTGGGAATATTCTTAATAAGAAGCCCTGCGATAATCCCATTCACAACACCTGTGATTGTGCCCAGCAATATCAATATAGGGCTTATTATCAGTATGGGTTCTATCTGTTGAACGAATAGGATATATGCGAGAAAAAGCTGTGCTATGTTGTGGAATAATGCACCGATCAGGCTCAGTCCGAGAGGGCCGAATAGTCTTGGTAAAATAGAAAAAACAGCACCCATAGCCATAGTGCTCGAAACCCCGCCGCCGAGACTTAGAATGAATCCCGGACCGAGGAAAGTGCCTATGAACATAGAAGAAAGAATAACCCTTATCAGCGTTACCGTCATTGCCGACCTAAAACCGTAAAGCACGAGTGTAACCAGTGTGATTATATTTGCAATACCCAGCCTGAGCCAGGGGACAGGCGTCGGCAGCATGCTCTCGAAACTATGGATTGCAACGGCGTAAGCGGAGAGTAAAGCTATACGGTATTTATCCTGTAATTGCATCGATGGTTCTGTCCTGTCTGTTTTCAGGACTGCCGATGTTTACCGTAACCTTATTTGGAAGACATATGATTGCACCCCTGTCCATCCATCCGTTATGGACGCATATCTTATTTGGACAGGACGATTCTTTTATGCGAACTTTTTTGTCTTTTATCTCTACTATTGAATCTCCATTCATGCCCTTTACGGCAACAACCATATTTACATCAAGTGGTAATAAATATACAGGTTTACCATCCACATCGATTCTCACATCGGTTCCCTCCGGGAATGCCTTCTTGACAAAGAGAGATCCTGATATCGATAAGATTATTAGAGCAATAACAAGGAATCTGTCCGCGATCGTTGTTTCTTTAGTTATCTCTTTTAAACTCAAGTTTCCCTCTCAGATTAGATGTTATATGTATTTTGCCATCTTTATCTACAATTATTCCATCGAATCCCATATTCTCAAGCAGTCTCAATCCCTTTTCATAACCGAGTATAAATACCCCTGTTGAGAATGAGTCTGTCGCAGCACCGTCTTTTGCTATTACGCTTACGCTCTGACATTCACTCGCAGGATAGCCTGTCTTTGGATTAAGGATGTGGTGGTAGCGACTTCCTTCGATAATAAAATACCGTTCATAGTCACCAGAAGTTGATATTGCCTTATCGCTTAACTCTATAGTTGCCATTATCTCAGACCCCCCTTTTCCCCCCTTACCAAGGGGGGAATAAAGGGGGGTGGGTCTCGGATTCTTTATCCCGATCTTCCATGGCCTACCGTCAGGCTTCAAACCGAATGCCTTTATATCTCCTGCGATAGAGACCAACCCGGATTCAATCCCACTCTTTTTCAACATGTCTACTGCTTTATCTGCAGCATACCCCTTTGCTATGCCGCCGGGATCGATTACCATCCCTTTTGTGTTAAGGTAGGCAGATGAAGCAGCTTTATCGAGGATTATTCCTTTATAGCTTACAAGTGAAAGTCTCTCTTTTATTGCCTTGTCTTCGGGTTTTATCTTCTTGTGAAAATCCCAAAGGCTTATCACAGGGCCAATTGTTATATCAAATGCTCCACTCGTTATTTCCGATGCATAAGTTGTTTTATCAAGTATTTCCAGCGTCTCCGGAGATACCTTTACAGGTCTTACCCCGGCATTCTTATTTATCTCTGCAATCTCACTTTTATCCGAAAAGAAATTTAAGAGATCGCCAATCTTTTCTATTTCCGAAAGTGCCTCATTTATTGCAATCTCCGCCTTCTTCTCAGAATCGGAGACAACAGTAATTGTTACCATTGTATCCATAAGTATCTTGCTCTTTCGATAGATTTTTTCTTTTTGAGGAGAACAACCGGTGAACAGTAAGGAGTGAACAGTGAATAGTAAAATAATAGAAAATAAAACTTGAAACTTTCTTTTCATGCTACCCTTGACTTGCCAATCTTTGGCAACTTTTTTCTCAAGAATACTCCTGTATATGAATCGGGATTCATGCTCACCTCTTCCGGTGTCCCGGAGGCTACAATCATACCTCCTCTTTCACCGCCCTCGGGTCCGAGATCGATTATATGGTCGGCCGATTTTACCACATCGGGATTATGTTCTATAACGATCACCGTATTGCCGAGATCCACAAGGCTGTTTATCACATCGAGGAGTCTCTGTATATCGACAAAATGGAGCCCCGTGGTAGGCTCATCGAGCAGATACAATGTATTTCCCGTTGCTTTTTTACCGAGTTCTCTCGAAAGCCTTACCCTTTGTGCCTCTCCACCCGAAAGGGTCGTAGCAGACTGGCCGAGCCGTATATACCCGAGCCCCACATCCTCGATGATCTCGAGTTTATGCTTTATCAAAGGTATTGCATTAAAAAACTGAATTGCCTCGGAGACCGTCATCTCGAGAACCCCGGCTATATTTTTATCCTTGTATCTTATTTCGAGCGTCTCTTTATTATACCTCTTACCCTTACATATATTACACGGGATATAAACATCCGGAAGAAAGTGCATGGCGACCTTCAGAATACCTCCGCCGCGGCACGATTCACACCTTCCCCCCGACACGTTAAAACTGAACCTCGATGCGGTGTACCCTCTGATCCTTGAGTCCTGAAGCTGTGCAAATAAATCCCTGATATAGGTAAATATCCCCGTGTATGTCACAGGATTAGACCTCGGTGTGCGGCCTAACGGCGACTGGTCGACACATATAACCCTATCTATTTTATCTGTTCCGATAATCCCTTTATGCCTTCCCGGGATGGTCCTGTTTTCGTATAATTTTTTTGCAAGTGCCTTATAGAGTATCTCTGATATAAGTGTGCTTTTCCCCGAACCCGATACGCCGGTTACACACGTAAAGACACCGAGCGGTATTTCCACATCTATATCCTTAAGATTGAATTCGGACGCACCGATAATCTTTATAAAGTCTTTGGGTATTCTCCTTTTATCCGGTACGGGAATACTCAATTCACCGTTCAGATACATGCCTGTTAATGAATTTTTATTGTTCTCGATTTCGACAGGTGTTCCTTCTGCAACCACCCATCCGCCTCTCATTCCCGCACCGGGACCCATGTCGATAATATGATCTGCCCATCTTATCGTCTCCTCGTCATGCTCAACGATTATGACGGTATTGCCGGCATCCTTTATCGAAGAAAGACTTTCGAGCAGTTTTGTACAGTCCCTCGGATGGAGCCCTATGCTCGGTTCATCGAGAACATAGAGAACACCCGTCAGAGACGAACCCATTTGTGTTGCGAGCCTTATCCTCTGTGCCTCGCCTCCGGAGAGCGTGAGCGAAAGCCTGTCGAGGGTTAAATATCCGAGTCCGACCTTTTCGAGAAAAGAAAGCCTGTCTTTTACCTCTTTGAGAACCCTCGATGCAATTATCCGCTCTCTGTCGGTAAGCTCCAGTGCGGTGATAAATAGAATTGCATTGCTGACGGATAACTTTGCAAACCCGGCAATATTTGTATCCTGTATCTTTATACTCAGTGCCTCTTTTCGTAATCTCATCCCCTTACATGCCTTACACAGAGTCAGATAGGTAAATTCTTCTTCCTCGATAACTTCCAACTCATTATTTATGCCCTCGAAGCCGAGGCCGCTGCATCTCGGGCATGCACCGTGTTTGCTGTTGAATGAAAAAAACCTCGGATTGATCTCCGGATAACTGATGCCGCATTTAGGACATGCCATTGTCCTGCTGAAAGGTATATCCTTGTTTTCATCTATCAGGTTGATTATAACCGTGTCGGCATATCTGAGTGCCGAATCGATCGCATTCTTTATCTGCCTGTCGGCCCTCTGTTTTATTATAAGCCTGTCTATTACGATTTCGATGGTATGTCTCTGCTGTTTTTTAAGTCCTATATCCTCTGTAAGGTCAACCATCCTGCCGTCTATCCTTGCCCTTACAAAACCGTCTCTAAGCATCCCGTGGAGTTCTTTCTTATACTCTCCTTTCCTGTCCCTGACAATCGGTGAGAGTATCTGCATTCGTGTCCCGGAAGGAAATGACGTGACGGAATCGATAATGTTTTTGATCTCCTGTGTAGATATGGGTGAACCGCATCGATAACAGTAAGGTTTTCCTATCCTTGTATAGAGGACGCGCATATAGTCGTATATCTCCGTTATCGTACCGAGTGTAGATCGGGGACTCTTAGTTACTGTCTTCTGCTCGATTGCGATGGAAGGGGAGAGACCTTCGATGAGGTCTACGTCGGGCTTCTGTAATTGCTCGAGAAACTGTCTTGCATATATCGAGAGGCTTTCCACATATCTTCTCTGCCCCTCTGCATAGATAGTATCGATGGCAAGGGATGATTTCCCGGAACCCGAAGGTCCCGTTATAACGGTTATCTTTTCCCGTGGAATGGATAAATTGATATTTTTAAGGTTGTGCTCCCTTGCGCCCCTTATGACTATATAGTTTTGCATGTCTGTCCGGACAGATCGTAAAGGTCAATGTTAACTATAACTCAAATCCGATCGGCCTTTCAAACTTGATGAAAACAAATCGCTAAAACACCAAAGACTCAAAATGAAAAAAATGTTCTTGTATTCTTGACATAAACTTTCATAGTGTGCTAAAAAATTACATGTCTTAAATCTGGGGGTACAAGTTATTGGGGAAAGAAACTATTGTTTTTTCGTTTGTGTTAATTAATCTGGATCTGGCCTCAATATTGCTCATTCATTACCCTTCTTTAGAAGAAATTTCCTTTTCAAAAAATCGGTATCAACCTGCGGAGGACATTTTGATACCTCCGAATAATAAAGACCCGTGTATTTCTTCCGGTGTTTCGCCTTGAAATCTTTTATAGTATTCACCTTTACAATCAACTTTAAAACACAAATCCTTGGAGGAGGTTTTATGAGGATAAAAAGAGTCGTAAGAATCGGTGAGTTTTTTCTGGTTTTAATTTCGTTTCTTCTAATAAGCCCGGGGTATCTACAGGCTTTTATATGTTCTTCCTATGACACAAATATCATTTCTTTATCGACAGAATTCTGTTTAGATTATTTCTTGCCATCTCATAATCGGGCTTAAGTCTTAATGCCATCTGATATTCGCGTACTGCATCATTGAACATGCCTTTACACTCATATATACCTCCAAGATTATTATGGGCATTTGAGTAATTTGGGTTTAATTTTATGGCATTGCGATAACACTCAAGAGCCTCATCAACCCATCCTTTTGCAACATAAGCGTTACCGAGATTATAATATGCATCTACATAATCCGGTTTTAGTCTTAAGGCAATCTTATACTGCTCTAATGCCCTATCGATCCACCCTTTTGCAGCATAAACAATCCCGATATTGTAGTGTGCTGCTGCAGAATTCGGCTTTAACATTATCGCGGTCCGGAGATGTTCGATTGCCCTGTCATTCCAGCCTTTGGCAATATAGGCATTGCCGAGATTAATATGTGCCTCTACAAAGTATGGGTTCAATCTTAAAGCGATTTGGAGATATTCAATGCCCTTATCGGTCTCGCCTTTGTTCAGATAAATATTACCGAGATTATAGTAAGAAGGTTCATAATCAGGCTCTGATTTTATAGCGAGCTGATATTGTTCTATCGCTTTGTCAGTCAATCCTTTATCGTTATAGGTATTACCGAGATTTATCGCTTTGTCAGTCAATCCTTTATCGTTATAGGTATTACCGAGATTATTATGCCCCCTTGCTTTTAAAGGTGATTTTCTTATCGCGTCTTCCCACAGGCTTATCTCACCCTGCCAGATCGTATTCCGATGATAAGTCGCTGTTGAAAGAATAACTATTAGAGCGACAGAGCTATAGAGCGACAGGACTTTAGGAAGAAAAGAAAAACTACTGATGTATCTTGTCGTACTGTCGAACTGTCGCACTGTCATTCTGTTGCTCCGCTGCAAAACATAAAATAAAACCGCACTAAAGGCTATGATTAAACCAATAGAGGGCAGATAGAGCCTGTGTTCAAAGATTACATCTCTAATTGGGATAATAGACGATTCAACGGAAAGGGTTAGAAAAAACCAGACGATGCCGAAGGCGATAAACCGTAATGCGTGATGCGTAATGCGTGATGCGTGCATTGTGGATTGTTCATCGTGTATCATGTATCGTGCATCATGCATCGTAACTCGTGACCGGTAAAACAAATAGGCCACAAGCACAAATATAGAAAGCAAAACAAGGAATGATAAAACTACCTGCGGTTCAAAGAATGAATTATATACCGGATAGTCGTAATCAAGATTCTGGTTTAACGGCAAAGACAATAATCTTATGTATGTGACAATTACCCTGAATTGAGTGAAAAGATAAGCCCATCTCGGAATCTCCTCTGT
>JACQXD010000013.1 GCA_016208875.1 Nitrospirota bacterium | reverse complement strand
TGAGGGGGGATATTCTTCATGTTTCCCCTCCCTTGTTGAGGGGGGATATTCTTCATGTTTCCCCTCCCTTGAGGGGAGGGGATAAAGGGGAGGGTGATTTATGTGGCTTTATTTATGAACTCTTTAGTAATATACGGGATATTTTCATGCTTGCCGGCCTCGGTTATTCCTCATTCACCCAGTTAAGATATGTGGCTTTTTTTCTGATATGGGCAGCTCCTTTTATATCACTTGCGTTGACGCCCGTCCGAACGTTAACTATTTATGAGAAAGGAAAGGAATTCGCCGGCAGTAATCTTCGGGTGACCTTGCGCAGTGAGGGATTAAGGTATATCTGTTTTCTTTTTTCTGTAGTTATAATAGCTGTCTTGATAATAGGTCAGAGAGAATTTGACAATGTAAATAATATAAAGAGCTTTAAGGAAGGTCGATGGAATAGCAATTATTTCCCGGAGGATGTAGTGGAATTTATAATAAAAAATAATATAAGGGGCAATATGTATAATTCATATGAATGGGGTGGCTACCTCATCTGGAGGTTTTATCCCGAAAAGAAGGTCTTTATGGACAGCAGAAATTTATATCTGGACCAATACCTGCAGTACAGATCTATCCTCAATGCTGCCGTAACACCCGATGCACATGGAGTGCCGTATTATAAAACACTTCTCGAAAACTACAGGGTTGGATACATGGTGATACCCCTTTTTACACAGGCGGGTGTTATGCTCCCTATTGCAGGGAAAGCGATCGAAGATAAGGAGTGGATTCCCGTGTTCATCGGTGATAAGTCCGTGATATTCGTAAAGGATACGCCCGAAAACAACGATATTATCAAGTCGCATTCAATTCCAAAGGATTTATTTGTTCTTATCTACCTCAGATTGCTTGACGCTATGATAAAGGATTCGCCCGATGATTCATGCCTGTATCTTGCAAAGGGTGAACTGTACTGGAGCCGGCGTAGATTCGGAGAGGCGAGGGAAGAATACAAAAAGGTTCTTGAGATTAATCCCTTTAATGAGGCTGCAAGGGGAAAACTGAGATATCTGGATGGACTTATTCGATAATCAAAAAATAGTAAGGCTGCTTCGACTTCTTCTTGCGGGGATAACATTTATATCTCTCTTCTTCATCCTTTTAAGACCCATTATCGATTCTGATTTTTTCTGGCACCTTGCAACGGGTCGATGGATAGTAGAGCATCGCACCCTTCCTGAAAGTGACCCTTTTAATTACACTACGCCAGCAGTTATAAGTTCGAGGGAGCATTTTATACTGACATCTTACTGGCTATGCCAGATACTTTATTATGGCATCTATTATGTTTCGGGCTGGAATGGTTTTATCATTTCAAGATTTGTAATACTCGGCGCCATTATCTATTTTATATATAAAAGGGCAGGGGATTCGGATAGTATTATTTTCTTCAGTCTGATGACTATAGCTATGATAGTATTTGCCCGGATGTATCCCCTTGAGAGACCGCAGGTCTTTTCGTTCTTATTCTTTGCGATACTGCTTTATCTGCTCGATGAGATGAAACGGAACAGCAGAGCAGAAGATCAGCAGAGCAGCAGCGTAACAGAACGACAGAGCGACAGGGCGACAGTTGCTTCTGCCGATTCACCGATTCACCGATTCACCTACTGCTCGCTTCCTTTGTTGATGTTGATATGGGCGAATATGCATCCCGGATTTATCGTAGGGCAGGGGGTTATAGTGATATATCTTTTGACCGAAGGATTGAAATTCTTTTACCCTTCTCTTGGCCCGATGGCTAAATCATCTTATATAAAATTTTTGGTTTCCGGAACGGCAGGAATACTGGTTGCACTGGTTAATCCGGCCGGGTACAGTGCAATCGTAGAGATGTGGCATGTCTCTGAATTACCTTCTATGACAGGGAATGTAGATCACCTTTCGACTACGATCAGCTTTAAAGAGTTCTATACTCCGGACATGCCTGTTTATTGGTTATTGCTTACTACGGCTATCGTAGTTCTTTTCTACGGGATTATAAGGAAGACGGTTACTAATAAGACCATAAGTAAAGCCCCCTCACCCTCGCCCTCTCCCACGAGGGGAGAGGGTAATAATATTGCCCCTCCCTTGTTGAGGGGGGATATTCTTCATGTTTCCCCTCCCTTGTTGAGGGGGGATATTCTTCATGTTTCCCCTCCCTTGTTGAGGGGGGATATTCTTCATGTTTCCCCTCCCTTGAGGGGAGGGGATAAAGGGGAGGGTGATTTATGTGGCTTTATTTATGAACTCCTTAGTAATATACGGAATATTATATTTCTCGTAGGTCTCGGCTACTTTTCGTTTACCCAGTTAAGGTATATAGCATTTTTCCTGGTCTGGGCTATCCCTTTTATTTCAGGATCATTGACCGAGGCTATCCGCACTTCAAATAAAGGTTCCAATGAAACAGAAATATTTCACAGCAACACAAAGGAGAATGAAAATGTCATTCCCGCAGTACTTAAGCGGGAATCCAGAAACAAAGACACTGGATGCCCGATTAAAAACTTCGGGCATGACGGAATAGAGGTATTTTCGTACCAAACTTTTGTAATAAGATATATCAGCCTTTTCCTTGCTTTTTCTGTAATAGCCTTTCTTACAATCGGACAGAAAGAGTTTAAATATTTTAAAAATATAAGCAGCTTTAAAGGAGGACAATGGGTAAGCAATTCCTTTCCCGAAGATGCGGTGAGTTTTATCTTAAGCAATAATATCAAAGGTAATATGTATAACTATTTTGATTGGGGCGGGTATCTCATATGGAGATTTTATCCCGAGAAAAAGGTTGCCGTAGATGGAAGGAACCTATACGACTTTCAATATGCCCAGGACAATAGTATCCTTATTGCTGCCTTAGAGCCTAAGATAATGGGAACTCCATATTATAAGGCAATCCTTGAGAGTTTCAGGGTGAGGTATATGCTGATACCCCTTTTTGCCGGCGGTGGAGAGATGCTTCCGATCGTCGGAGAAATGATAAAGGATAGGGAATGGGTTCCGGTATTTTTCAAAGCGAATTCAATGGTACTTGTAAAGGATACTCCTGAAAATCAGGATGTTATTCGCTCACACTCTATACCAATGGATGTCTTTGTCTCTTACCTCTTCGGTATGCTTAATAATTCGATATGGAATTCGCCGGGAAACTTTCGTCTGTATCTGGCAAGGGGTGATCTCTATTACAGTCTGCTCAGATTTAAAGAGGCAGGGGAGGAATACAAAAAGGTTATCGAGTTTAATCCCTTTAACGAGGCTGCGAGGTATAAGCTGGAATTAATCGCCGGTCATAAGAAGGGAGAAAAATAGTGTAGCGATCTGCTGAATCTTTTGACAAAAATAACTTAATTGTGATAACCTTTTTGTATGAAGATGTTAAGTCTATCAGCATGTTTTAGCTTTTTTGCCCTTTTTATATTAAATACAGAGCTTTATGCTGTGCAGACTGCGCCTC
>JACQXD010000012.1 GCA_016208875.1 Nitrospirota bacterium | reverse complement strand
TTAATCCCGGTATTCCTTACCATGCTGATTATACCATTGACTTTTATAGGGACTGATAAACCGATAGGCGGGTTAATAAGCGATATTGATGAGGATACGAGGTTTCAAACAAAGCTGTCGAGATTGGATTATCTCTCTACACAGTTCAGGGTAATAACGACATATGTAAGACTTTTGTTTGTCCCTATAAACCAGAATCTCGATTATGACTATCCGGTATATAATTCATTTTTAAATCCGGCTGTATTTTTATCGTTCTTATTCTTGCTTTCTATATTCGGATTTGGAGTCTATTTATTCTATCGGTCACGATACACGATTCACGATACACGATTCACAATACATGATAAAAACAATACTCTCCTAAGGCGGGAATTAAAGGGAGATAACGTGCATCATGCATCGTGTATCATGTATCGTTTTGTTGCCTTCGGTATTTTCTGGTTTTTTATATCTATTTCTGTTGAATCCAGTATTATTCCTATTTACGATGTAATCTTTGAACACAGGATATATCTGCCGTCGATCGGTTTTATCATATCCTTTTGCACAGCTTTATTTTATGTTTTGCAGCGGAGCAACAGAACGACAGTGCGACAGTTCGACAGTACGACAAGATACATCAGTAGTTTTTCTTTTCTTCCTAAAGCCCTGTCGCTCTATAGCTCTGTCGCTCTAATAGTTCTTCTTTCATTTGCTACTTATCAAAGAAATACCGTCTGGCCGGATGATATTTCTCTCTGGAGGGATGTAGCTGGCAAAAGTCCTCAAAAAGGGAGAGCACATAATAATCTGGGCAGTGCTTATTTTCAGAGGGGAATTATAGACGAGGCAATAAAACAGTACAAGCTTGCTTTAAATTTTAAGCCTAACGATACAATTATACACTATAATTTGGCTATGGCATATCTCAGAAAAGGTCTAATCAATGAAGCCGAAGATCATTTACACGTAATTAAAGCACTTCGAGAAAAAACAAGGCAGAAGAGGGTTAAATGAAGACAATAAAAGTAGGTGTAATAGGATGCGGTTACTGGGGTCCGAATCTCATAAGGAATTTTAATGAAAATTATTATGCCGATGTAAAGTATGTATGCGACCTGAACCGTGAAAAAATTGTGCGTATAAAATTGAGATACCCGCATATAAATATTACCGAAGACTACAGGGATTTACTTAGAGATAAGGAGATTCGCGCCGTGGCGATTGCAACGCCGGTTTTTACGCATTATAAGCTTGTAAAAGAATCGCTCGATGCGGGTAAGCATGTGCTTGTGGAGAAACCATTAGCCTCTACGAGTAGGGAGGCGGAAAGACTTAATAATCTTTCACATAAGAAGAGACTGGTCTTGCTTGTTGACCATACGTTTATATACACGGATGCGATAAAAAGGATAAAGCAGTTTATATCCGAAGGTGAACTCGGCGATATGTACTATTTTGATTCCGTCAGGGTAAATTTAGGACTTTTTCAGCATGATGTAAATGTGATATGGGATCTGGCCCCGCATGATCTTTCCATAATGGATTTTATTATAAAAGAGAGGCCGTTGAGTGTTGCGGCAACCGGCGCTTGTCATACGCCGCGAGGTGTGGAAGATATTGCATATGTTACGATAAAATTCAAGGGTGGTCTGATAGCCCATTTTCATGTCAACTGGATGTCGCCAGTTAAGATAAGGAAGATAATTATCGGTGGAAGTAAAAAGATGGTGGTATTCGATGATCTCGATCCGGCCGAAAAGGTAAAGATATATGATAAAGGGATAATACTTTCAAAAGCCGATGAGAAATCAACTTATCAAAGCCTGGTTCAGTACAGGACTGGCGATATGTATGCCCCGGCTGTTGATGGTACGGAGGCATTGAAGGTGGAGATAGAGCATTTTGCCGATTGCATAAAAAATAGAAAAAATCCCATTACGGACGGTGAGGCCGGTTTGCGTGTGGTCAGGATTTTAGAGGCCGCAAATAAATCACTTAAAAAAGGCGGGATTAAAATAAACATATAAAGGTATAAAAAAATGAACTTAAAAGGTAAAAGGGTTTTTATTACCGGAGGTGCCGGTTTTGTGGGTTCGCATATTGCCGACCTTCTCCTGAAGGAGGATGTCTCGGAAATCAGGATAATCGATAACCTTCTAAGGGGCAGGATCGAGAATATAGAAGGTGCGATGAGGAGCGGAAAGGTAAAATTTGTCGAAGGTGATATAAGAGACAAATCCCTTATCGATGAACTTACAGAAGGTACCGATATAGTATTCCATCAGGCAGCACTGAGGATTACCAGATGTGCCGAAGGACACGATGAATGCATAGATGTAATGGTAGGGGGCACGCTTAATGTCCTTAATGCCTGTCTGAGACATAAGGTGAAAAAGATCATAGCAGCCTCATCGGCATCCGTGTATGGGCTTGCGGATGAATTCCCTACGGAGGAGAGCCATCATCCGTACAATAACAGAACCCTCTACGGTGCCTGTAAATCCTTTAATGAGCTGATGCTCAGGTCATTTTATGATATGTATGGCCTGAGTTATGCGGCACTGAGATATTTTAATGTTTATGGCCCGAGAATGGACATCCACGGAGTTTATACGGAGGTTATGATAAGGTGGCTCGATAGGATCGATGCAGGCGAACCGCCTCTCATATTCGGAGATGGAAGCCAGACAATGGATTTTATTTTTATAGAGGATGTTGCAAGGGCAAATATCCTTGCTGCGAAATCCGATGTTACGGATAATGTTTTTAATGTTGCAAGCGGCAAAGAGACGAGCCTGCTTGAATTACTCAACCTCTTTCTTAAGGTGAAGGGTTCGGAGTTAAAACCGGAGTTCAGAGAGGAAAGAAAGGTGAACCCTGTCGGAAGGCGGCTTGCCTCGACCAAAAAGGCTGAAAAGCTCCTCGGATTCCGGGCAGAAGTCGGACTTGAAGAGGGATTACAGAGGCTTGTTGAGTGGAAGGCAGGGCAGAGCTAATATGGAAAAGAAATACGACATACCGATTGCGAGGCCCTTTATCGGTAAGGAAGAAGAATTTGCCTCTATCGAGGCAATACGTTCCGGCTGGATCTCTCAGGGACCAAAGGTAAAGGAATTCGAGGAGAGGTTTGCCGAATATGTCGGTGCAAGATATGCAGTAGCAACTACTTCGTGCACTACGGCACTTCATGCTGCACTTTCCGTATCAGGTATCGGTTCAGGGGATGAAGTAATTGTGCCTTCCCTATCGTTTATTGCTACTGCTAATTCGGTCGTACATGCCGGTGCAAAACCTGTATTTGCCGATGTCGATCCCGGGACGTGCAATGTCACAGCCGAAACGATCGAGATGGCAATTACGAATAAAACAAGGGCTGTTATGCCTGTACACCAGATGGGCCTTCCTGTAGATATCGATCCAATAAGGGATTTATGTGAAAGCCGCAGACTTATACTTATTGAAGATGCGGCTTGCGCTGTCGGCTCCGAATATAAGGGGAGGAGGATAGGCGGACATGGTAATATCGCCTGCTTCAGTTTTCACCCGAGGAAGGTGATTACTACGGGAGAAGGCGGGATGATTACAACCGATGACCCTGATACAGCTTCAAGGCTTCGCAGATTCCGTCACCACGGCATGTCCGTATCCGATATTGAGAGACATACCGCTAATAAAATTATAATCGAGGTTTATCCTGAAATAGGATATAACTACAGGATGACCGATATACAGGCATCGATGGGAATTGTTCAACTCGGAAAACTGCCGTTAATTATAGAGAAAAGGAGACAGATAGCGGAATCTTACAATAAAGGATTAAGCGATACCCCATGCATAAGGATTCCAAATGTTCCGGACTATGCCTATCATAATTATCAGTCTTACTGGATTGAACTTCTCGACTCTGCTCGTGTCTCAAGGGATGTTTTAATGCAGAGGCTGCTTGAAAAGGGTATTGCTACGAGAAGGGGGATCATGGCAATACATATGGAGGAGTGTTATCGTAAATATAAGGTTCCCCTGCCTGAAACCGAGAGGATAACAAGGAATACGGTAATCTTACCGCTATATTCCTCGATGACAGAAGAAGAACAAGAATACGTAATTCGGTGTATAAAAGAGATTTTATAAAAATAAGGATAAATGGATAAAGAATATTTCTTAGAAATAGCAGAAAGGGATAATCGCTTATGTATATTTCAAAACAGAAGAAGGAGAAGTTATAGAATTTGTGGTAAAGCTTTTGTCTGAATTTGAAGGTGAGTGGCATGAGATTCTCAGGTATGATAGTGGACATGGCTGTCCCCATAAAGATATACTTTATATGAACGGCGAAGTAGTAAGAAAAGTCTGGTATGACTTTCTTGACAATGGCCAGGCATTGACAATGGCAATAACAGATATTAAAGAAAATTTTGAATTTTATAATGAGAGGTATCAGAAATGGCTAAAAGGTCAATAAAAGAAAAAGAGATAATAGGCTATCTGAAAGAAGAAGGGTTCAAAGAAATCAAGGTAGCAGAAAAACATTCAAAATGGTATAAAAAGGCATCTCAACGTCCATCCTGTTTAGAGGAAGACCCTGCCCTCGGTATTGTGGGGCTGGGAAGGTCGGGTAAAAAGGACATATCCGAAAGGCATGATAACAGGCATTCTTAGGGGGTGCTGAATATGAAGACAAAGAATGAAGACTTTTTTATTAAGAATTCCGAGTTAAGCATGGAATTCAGCAAATATGTTTTGGAACATCCAGAAATGGACGCGTTTCTGGCGGAAGATAAGGTTGTCGTATTCCTCCCTGAATTTGATGCAGAACTAAAAGAATTTAACCTTAAAATGGCAAGGGATATAGAGACTGAAGGGGGCAAAGTGCTTTATGTAAGAGTGAAACAGTTGTCTCCAAAAGTTACATCAAGGTTAGTCGGGGTAGAGGTGGGCATTACTTGAGAGCATTGATGCGAACTTTTTAGAAAAAATAGGATAACTTATGGAAACGCTCAGTGATCTAATAAAAAAGATTTCTGATGGTCTGAAAAATCTTCCTATCAAAGTGAAATCGGCTGCTATCTATGGTTCCTGGACAAAAGGGGCCCAGAGCAAGGATTCAGATATCGATATACTAATGATTTCAGATGAGGTTAACCCGAGGAAGCAGAAAAGGGGTAAGGAAATCGCTATTATCAAAGAGCGTCTTTCCATAGATGTGCCATTGGATATATTGCTATTGACGACAGAAGAGTGCTTTTCAAATTTCAGAAACCACAATCCCCTCTTTCTTGATCTCGCATGGGAAGGAATCGTTTTAATTGATAGGGACGATCTCTTAAAATCCTTGATTGAGGAGACAAGAGCCTATATATCAGAGCGGAAGCTCAAGAAACTCCATGATGGATGGATTTTTCCTGTTAAAGATAGAACACCAGTATATCTTTCTAGTGTAAGCACTAAAGATTTTGCAGAAGCGATGCTCACCGATGGAGAAAGAGATTTAGAGATTGGCATAAAAATTTTAGAAAGCGGTTATTTCGACAAGGCAGTATATCATTTTCAGCAATCTGTTGAAAAGGCTGTAAAGGCAATTTTAATCTGTTTCGGGATATTCAAAAAGACACATTTTGTTGGAGAGATACTCCTAAAAGAGTTGGAGAAAAGGGAATTTGACGATGGCTGGAAAGAAAAACTTGTACAGATTGCCAGAACAAGTTCTGAGATTGAACCAGAAGTGACATGGAGCCGATATCCAGGGATTGATGAAGGTGTCCTATGGCTCCCCTTCAGAGAATATACAGAAGATGATGCAAGGGAAGTTAGAGAAAAGTGTATAGAGACTGTTAAGGTAGCAAGGGAATTTTTTGAATGGTGGTTCAAATAAAGGATCATTCTTTTACTATATATCCATCTATGAGGAAGAAGGAAGAGGAATATGTAGTTCGGTGTATTAAGGAGGTTCTGCAATGACATCCGATGAACATGGAATTCCTCCCAATAAATATAATCCCCATGCATGGATCATAAATAACCCGGAGATTGGAGATGGTACATGGATCGGTGCCTTCACCGTTATAGATGGTATCGGAGGATTGAAGATAGGGAAATGGTGCGACATAAGCTGCGGTGTTCACATAGTTACGCATTCTACCGTTAAACGCTGTATTACTGAAAGAAAATATAGCGAGATAGAAAAATCAGAATCTATTATCGAGGATTATGTTTTTGTTGGTGAAAATGCAACTATCCTGATGGGTGTGCATATAGGACACCACAGTATTATTGCAGCAGGCACCGTAGTTAAAGAGCATACGATAATTCCGCCGTATTCTCTGGTAGCAGGAGTCCCGGGAAGGATAGTACAAAATATAGAAGATGAGATAGAAGGGTGGATAAAAGGGAATGTCTCTGATCTCGATAATAATACCGACTTATAACGAAGAAGAAAATATTTCGGCCATTTACGAGAAACTATCTGAAGTTTTCGGGATTGCAGAATATAGTTTTGAGTTTATTTTTATTGACGATGGTTCAACAGACAATTCTTTTTCTATCTTGAAAAATCTGTCAGATAAAGACTCTCATGTCAAGGTGATAAGATTCTCAAGAAACTTCGGCAGCCATGCCGCCTGTCTTGCGGGACTAATGTATTCAAAAGGAGATGCATGTACATTTATATCTGCCGACATGCAGGATCCCCCGGAGCTGATTTTCGAACTTATAGAAAAATGGAAAAGGGGCTTTGAGGTTGTTATCGGCGTAAGGGAATGGGAAGAAAAGTCCATGAGACTTTTTCCAAGAATATATTACAAGTTAGTGAGAAAATTTGCCTTAAAAAACATGCCGGAAATGGGCACGGATGTATTTCTGATAGATAGAAAAGTAGTAGATGCTGTTACCTCCATGAAAGAAAAGAATACTTCTATATTCGGTCTGATCCTCTGGAGCGGATTCAAACAGACAATAATAACATATAAGAAAGGGTCGAGATATAAAGGTGTTTCCAAATGGACGCCCGGTAAAAAGATTAAACTCTTCATCGATACCTTTGTATCGTTCTCTTTTTTCCCTATCAGGATAATATCGGTTATCGGGATATTAATCGCACTTTTTGGATTCTTATATGCAACTTTTATTGTATTTAACAAACTTTTTTTTGCTAAACCCATAGAAGGATGGGCATCATTGATGGTTGTTCTGTTGGTGGTCTTCGGTATTCAGTTAATAATGCTCGGTATACTGGGAGAATATCTCTGGCGCAGTTTCGATGAATCGAGGCGCAGACCCCCCTTCATTGTGGCGGAAAATATTGGGTTTGAGGAAAAAGGATCCGGCTCAAATGCCTGCAAATAGATTTGGCGAACGTATTCTGATATTACTTTTCCTTTTATCTGTCTTTTTTCTTGCTATTGTAAAGATCGAGGATCCCGACTCATTGATACACCTTAGTTGTGGAAGAATCATATGGGAACTTAAGGGATTCCCGGCAACAGAGCCATTTGTATATACTATGCACGGCGAACCGTTTCGATACACTTCACGGTTTTTCGGGCTTACCTATTATCTCTCATATCTCGCATTCGGCTACTATGGGGTTATATTGCTCAAGGCAGCCACTGTTACCTCTGCATTTTATATCTTGCTCAGAGATTCTCTCAGACCATATAGAAACCTTGTCGTTGCTGTAATTGTGATGACCGCGATCGTTATGCTGGTGCGGCACCGCTTCGTGGAAAGGCCGGATCTCTTTTTGATGGTCTTTTTGTCATTCAGTATCTTCAGTCTGAACGCCTATGTTTATGATAATAAGAAATATATCTATGCCCTTCCTTTTATACACATGCTCTGGGCAAATAGCCATTCCAGCATTCCCCTGATGTTTATCCCGTTTCTGTCATTTCTCGGTGGAGGTGTCCTGCAGCAATTCATGGAGAAAAGGGGCATACAATTTTCATGCATGCCTTCTAAATCACAATTAAAGACAATCCTGTGGATTTTTTTATTCTCCTTTGCTGCGTCTCTTATAAGCGATTTTACAACCCAGTACGGTTTTGGCGCCCAATCCCTCACGTCAGACTGGATCAAACAGGAGATTTTGGAAGTCAGGCCACTGACATGGAAGGCATGGAAATCGCCCTATATTTTGACTGCTGTTGTTCTGTTATCCTTTATTTTGAACAGAAGAAGATTGTCGCTTATCCATCTCTTTATGGTAATCCCTTTTATATTTCTCTCATTTTCAGGGGTTCGGTTCGTATTCCTTCTCGGTATTGTAGCAGGCCCTATTCTGGCGAGAAATATTTCAGCATACTTCGATAAGTCCAGTATAGGAAACCGGTTTATCGGTAAGAAACCTGCAATGGTTGTTTTGGCATTATGGATTGTCTGTTATACTGCTTTGACACTCGCTGATATAAATCCATTAGGCAGGTCGCCGGGATCATTCGGTTTCGGCATAAATTATACTAATTTCCATGAAGATGCCTTAAATTACATGGATAGGAGAAATATTTATGGAAGGGTATTTAATAAGATAGAGTGGGGACAATATATAATCTGGAGGGATTTCCCTAAAAGGACGCCTTTTGCTGACGGCAGGTTTTATCTCCCCGATGGTCTGTTGGAAAAACAGATTGAAGCACGGGGGAACCCGGCTGTACTCGATGAACTATACTCAAAATATGGTTTTGAATCGATTCTTATTAATTATACTAAGTGGGACCCATCGGTTAAGTCTATGCTTGAAACCTCACCGGATATTGATATGGCTCTTTTACATCAAGGTTGGGCACTTGTATACTGGGATGATTTGTGTCTGATTTACTTAAAAAAAGGCGGAAGATACGACTCTGTGATAAAGGAGGACGAGTATCGGTATATAAGACCTGCCAATGGAATTTATAGCATAAACGCAAAACTGCATAATGATTACTATCGTCCCCTGATAATCAGTGAGATTAAGAGAAATATTTCAGAAACGGGCTCGTTCAGAGGTTATACATTTTTGGGTGCTGCTTACAATGAGTTAGGTCTTTACAGAGAGGCCATAGATGCCTTCGCACATGTCAAGAATACCGTTTTCTTACCAGGTGCATATGCCGGTATGGGACATGCATATTTTCGTCTTGGTTATCCGGATGAGTCTCTGATGTACTACAAAAAGTTGATTCCTCTGGTTAAGGACGCAAATACATATTTTAATGTAGGGAAAATATATTTTACGAAAGGGGATGGAAAGACTGCAGTTGAATATTTCAATAAGGCGTTGGACATAGACAGTAACCTTCTTTTCGTATATCCCCTGCTGATAGGAAGTTACGAAGGCCTGGGTATGAGGGCTGAGGTTGTGAAAACCAGAAAGATGTATGAAGATGCGAAGTTGAGGTATGCCGGACGGATGTATTTTCAGGAGGGCAACAAGGCCTATTTTGAGAAAAGGCTTGAAGATGCTGTTAAGGAATTTAAGAAGTCAATTGCTGTGGACCCCTTAAATATTGATTCGTACAAAATGCTTGGTGATATATACAGCAGTATGGACAATATTCCTCCGGCATACGAATATTATAAAAAGGCAATCGATATTAATGCGGAGTATGCACCTGCACATTACGGGCTCGCCCTCGCATATGAGAAGGCGGGAGATACGAAGATGGCAGAGAGGCACATGAAGGAGTATCTGAGAATCAAGCCGTCCGGATATTTTTCGAGAAGGGCGAAGGAGAAAATAGAAATATTGAAATCTTCAAAATGAATCAAAAAATATTAAAATTCTCGACACTTATCTTTGCAGGGATAATATTCATCTCTCTCTGCTCTGTTTTTTTAAAACCTATCGAAGACCTTGACTTCTTCTGGCATCTCGCAACAGGCAGATGGATAATCGAACATCTTGCCCTTCCCGCAGATGATCCATTCAATTACACTAACATCTTACTGGCTCAGCCAGATAATCTATTATGGGATATATTATATAGCCGGTTGGAATGGTTTTATCTTTTTGAGGTTTGTGATAGTAGTCGCAATTATCTGTTTTATATATAAAAGGGCAAGAGATTCGAACAAGATTATTTTTTTCAGCCTGATGACGATAGCTATGATAGTATTTGCCCAGATATACGCTGTCGAGAGACCCCAGATTTTTTCATTCTTATTCTTTGCGATACTGCTTTATCTGCTCGATGAGATGAAACGGAACAGTAGAGCAGAAGATCAGCAGAGCAGCAGCGTAACAGAACGACAGAGCGACAGAGCGACAGTTGCTTCTGCCGATTCACCTCCGCCTCAGGCGGATCACCGATTCATGGTTCGACAAGCTCACCATGACAAACCGTGTCACCCTGAGCCTGTCGAAGGACACCTATTCACCTACTGCTCACTTCCTGTATTGATGCTTCTCTGGGCGAATATGCATGCCGGATTTATTGTAGGTCAGGGGATTATATTGATATATCTTCTATCGGAAGGGTTAAAATTTATTCATCCTTCATTTAATCCGATGGACAGATCATCTTACGTGAAAT
>JACQXD010000011.1 GCA_016208875.1 Nitrospirota bacterium | reverse complement strand
TTAATCTGGTTAAAAAACAGATATTTTTTACGGCACTTTCTATTTTTACACTCTCCCTATCTGTGTATATCCTGACAAATACGGTCATGTCGTTAAGGAGAGATAATACTTTGTTCTCTACAATATTTTCTGCGTTAGCGTCCGTTCTTGTCTTCAATAACATTTTTTTTGTCGAGAATTTTACTTTCTCGTATCACCTGATATTTCAGGTTTCCGCACTGCTGCTCATTGCTTTTTCGGTAAGGCTTCTTGCCATGAATTTTTCAGTAAGAACTATGTTTGGTTATCTGCTTTTCGCTATCCTCATTAATTTTATTTATCAGGGATACGGCGGGTTGCTTGTCCCTCTCGTGTCGGTATTTTTACTATCTCACAGTAGAGGTTCTCTAAAAAGATATTTTATTTCGATATGCTCTGCGTGTGCGGCATACATTATTTCCCTCGCGGTCAATATCGCATATATTAAATATGTGCATCCGATCTTTAGTTCCGTCTCGTATAGAAGTTTTAAGGATATGAGCCTTACCGTGGTTATGGCCAATGTGAAAAATCTAATAAAAGCACAGCATAACGTCTGGGTATCGCATTTTACCTTGCTCCCCGAATATTTTTTTGTATCCATCTTCATACTCAGCATCGTTGTATTCATACTGATAAAAAAAGAACAGGGATTGGGACAGGCCGTAACCGTCGGTATGCTGACGGTCGTTATATTCTCGGCGATTTTTTTCTCATATCTCCCCCCTATATTCTCGCCGGCTTTGTGGCTCGTACCCCGCACAATTATAGGTATCTCGGCCTTGCCCGGCGTAATCTTTCTTGCTTCCTTGTTATTTGGCCGGTTAGGCAACGGTCTAAAATTTTTTACCGGTGCGGTGATCCTGGTCTATGTAGCAGTTCTTTTTATTTATACTAACAGGATTGCAGGTGATCAGATTCATACCAACAGGATGGATAACGAATATGCAAAACTTATTATGCAGGAGATAGTGATGAAAGAAAAAGAATCGGGAAATAACGTATCGAGGCTGTCTTTTGTCCCTGATGCGTTTCCTACCCTTTGCTATAAGGATGTTATCTGTTGGGGAAATTTGAATGTTAGCGCACGTTTAAAACCGAATGCCGAAGGATGCGAAGGGTGTGAACATTGGTCATTCCCCAATTTATTGCGCATGAACTCCGGGAGAAGCTTTGAGGTGGTTCCGATGGACCCCGCCGTTTATGAGATATTTTTCAAGGATAGAGACTGGGACCATTTCAGCAGTGAACAGATAGTCTATTATTATTCCTTCTTTCTGATAATAGTTTGGAAATTCCTTAAGTTAACACCTATGGGATTAAGGGGTGTGTTCCCCCTCTTTGGCAAAGAGGGGGCCGGGGAGATTTTTCAATAATGATGCCTTACTTATGCACTCCTTAGTATTAGGAGTGGGAGGATAGATATTAAGATATGGTCATTGGAAACGGGATGATAGCAAAGGCATTTGATGCGTATGTAAGTAACGGCGACGTAGTAATTTTTGCAGCCGGTGTTTCGAATTCCAAAGAGGCGAGGGTTGAACAGTTTCGCAGGGAAGAGGACATTGTCGTTGCTACATTGAGTGAGACCCGCGGTAGGCTTTTTGTTTGCTTCAGTACGTGCAGTATTTATGACGACGACGTGAGCAGTTCGCCGTATGTACGGCATAAAATTAATATCGAAGATATAATAAGAAAATCAGGGAATGACTTCATTATATTCCGGGTTTCCAACATCGTCGGTCCATCTACAAATAAATTTACCATTATAAACCACCTCTTTGATAAAATAGTAAAAAGAGAATCGTTTGAATTGTGGAAAAACAGTTATCGGAATATTATTGATATACAGGATGTATACAAGACGGTTGACTATATATTACGAAATAATAAGTTCAGGAATCAGACAGTAAATATAGCATCTCCGGTTAATACAAGGGTGATAGATGTAGTAAAGATTATAGAAGATATAACCGGCAGCAAGGCAGTCTTTAGAGAGGTAGAAAGAGGGAGTTCTTATCATATAGATGTAACGATGATTACCGATATCTTCGGCGATATCGGGATTGCTTTTGATGGTGAGTACGCTCGTAGGACTATAAAGAAATATTTTATACAAAATGAGAGGACACATGAACCTGTCGGTAGTGATCCCGGTATATAACAGTGAAAATATTTTAGAGGAACTGGTTTTACAGATATCGAGGAATACTGCCTTTGCAGTATCTTTTGAGCTTGTCTTTGTAAATGATCACAGTCATGACGGGAGTTGGGAAAAGATAGCGGAACTATTCAAAAAATATAATTTTATTAAGGGAATTAATCTAAGGAAAAATGCCGGACAGCATAATGCCATTATGGCCGGATTAAACCATGCATGCGGCGACGTGATTATCATTATGGATGACGACCTGCAGCATTCCCCGGAATATCTTGAAAAAATGTATATGCAGGTTAGAAATGGAAACGACGTTTGTTACGCTAAGTTTAAAAATAGGAAACATGCCTCATGGAAGATCATCGGGAGTAAATTCAATGATCTGGTTGCAAACATACTGCTCGATAAACCTAAGGATCTTTACCTGTCGTCGTTCAAGGCCATTTCAAAGGAGATACGGGATGAGATAATAAGATATAAAGGAACTTATCCTTATATTGACGGGCTTATCCTATCGCTTACAGATAATATTTCCACGATAAATGTAAAACATTTTGAAAGATATACGGGAAAGGGGAATTATAGCCTTGGAAGATCGCTTTCACTATGGCTTAAAATGGTCACCGGCTTTTCCGTCCTGCCGCTTCGCCTTGCCACCCTGCTCGGTCTTGGTTTTTCATTAATCTCTTTTCTCTTCGGCAGCTTTTATTTTTTCTTCAAGATATTTGCAGGCGGTTTGCCGAGGGGATGGACCACGCTTATCGTTGTGATATTTTTTCTCGGCGGGATTCAATTGCTCAGCATCGGGATCATCGGTGAATATGTCGGTAGGTCTTATCTAAGACTGAATGATAAACGGCAGTTTATTGTAGGAGAGGTATTGAAGAGGGACGGGTAATGGGATCAAGAAGGCGTTTAAACGGAGTGGATTTTAACAGGTATAAGGATACATATAGGGAAGAGATCGAGAAGGCCGTTTCTTTTACGGGGCTGGATGTGGATTTTTTTACCGAGGTAAAGGCTAATTGTCTCCTGCGCATAGCAAAGAAATTTCTTGGAGAGCCGGGGAGACTGCGAGTTCTCGATGTTGGCTGCGGTATCGGGCTGACCGACAATTTCCTTGCTTCACATTTCAAAGAAATGCACGGCGTGGATGTAGCCGGAGATCTGATAGAGAAGGCTGCACGGATAAACCCTTCCGTTTGTTATCATGGGTATGACGGGGATGTTCTTCCATTTTCCGACGCCTCATTCGATCTTGTGTTTGCTATTTGTGTTATGCACCATCTGCCATATGATGTATGGATGCCCTTTCTGAAGGAACTTAAACGGGTTACGAAGAAAGGTTGCCTGACGGTTATTTTCGAGCATAATCCCTTCAACCCGATTACCCGTTTGGTGATAAGCAGAACTCCAATCGATGCCGATGCGTTACTCATTACCGGGGGAAAAATGAAGAATATGCTCGAAGGCAGCGGGTTGGAGGTGGTCGAACGGAAATATCTGCTGTTTTTCCCTTTTCGCGGACCGCTGTTTGCCGGCATCGAGAAGAATATCGGATGGCTTCCTCTGGGTGCCCAGTATTACGTAGCAGGTAGAAAGGGGCGGTGAATATAAGGGTGGAGATCTCGGTCATAATCCCCTGCTATAACCATGGGGAATTTCTTAATGAGGCAATTCAAAGTGTCCTGAAATCGGATTTTGAAGAGTACGAGATCATCATCGTAAATGACGGTTCAACCGATGCATTGACATTAGAAGTTTTTGAGGAGTTGGAGCGGGAATTTGAAAATAACCAACGGGTTAAGATCATTCATCAAGACAATTTAGGGTTATCTGCTGCCCGAAACAACGGTATTAAGGCAGCCGGAGGAAGGTATATCCTGCCGCTCGATGCAGATAATAGAATTAGGCCTCATTATATGAGCAGCGCAATAAAGATATTGGATAATAACCCCGAATTGGGAGTTGTTTACTCCTATGCTAATTTTTTCGGAGAAAAAGAAGGGATATGGGAATTTCCCGAGTTTGACCCTCAGAGGTTGCTTCTTGGAAACTTTGTCGAGGCATGTTCTGTTTTCAGGAAAAGGGTTTGGGAAGAGTGCGGCGGATATGACCCCCGGATGAGAATCGGCTATGAAGACTGGGAATTATGGATCAGTGCTGTGGAAAAAGGCTGGAAATTCCATCTGATAAAGGAGGTCTTATTTGATTATAGAGTGCGAAGTAATTCAATGATCGCAGCATGTAATATCCCCGAAAACAGGCGTTATCTTATCAGGCATATATGTAATAAACACAAGGACGCTTATATCGAAAACTTAGATTATGTAGTTTCGGAAAAAGATGTGAACTCTCTGGCACTGGAAACTCATATAAGAGGGATGGATACCCATGTAAAAAACCTTGAAGCCATAATTACCGACAGGAATAATCATATTGGAAACCTTGAGGCTATAATCACCGACAAAGATAATCATATAAGAAATCTTGTAAAAGATAATAATGTCCATATCGAAGATCTCCGGAAAAAGGACTTGGTATTAACCGCGATCTATAATTCACGCGGCTGGAAGGTTCTCTCGATATATTATAGGATAAAGAAAATATTGTTCCGATTTTTCGTGTAATCGGGGAGAGGAGAAGGTGCCTTTTGGCGAGGATTTTTTCTCTCCCGTCCTCTATCTCAATCTCGGTAGGGCAAATCTTGCCGCGGGAAGAAAGAAAAAGGCACTGGACGCCTTTAATAAGGGGCTGACGATGGATAATGAAAACAGAGAGATACTAATGGAATTGAGAAGACTCGGGATAAGGAGAAAAGCTGCCGTACCGCTCATTGAGAGGTCGAATCCTATAAACAAATATATCGGTATAGTTTTAAATAAGCTCAAGAAATAATCGTTTTAATTTTTATGTAGATAACAGGGTAGGAAATAAACATGGTTTGATTTTCGACTTTTGTATTTCGCAGTGCCGGTGACTTCAGAAATTATTTCTTATTCGATGAAGCAGTCAGACTGTCCATCAGTTGCCGGATACCCGATATTATTTTTATCGGAGACGGGGGACATCCCGAGATATAACAATCAACAGGAACCACATTTGCAACCCCATTTGTAACTGCATAGCTATCTTTATATATCCCGCCGTCAATTGCACAGTCTCCGCACGCAATAACAAGTTTCGGTTCCGGCGTTGCGATATATGTCTTTTTAAGGGCGAGTTCCATCTGTCTCGATGCAGGTCCTGAAACAAGTAGTGCATCTGCATGACGGGGTGATGCAACGAAGTCAATACCGAATCTCTGGATGTCGTATACCGGGTTTGTAAGTGCCGTGCATTCCCATTCGCATGCATTACACGAGCCTGCGTCCACTTGCCTGATCCTTAATGATCTGCCGAATATTTTATCTATCCTCTTTTGCAAGTTCAGAATCTTTACCGCTTCTTCGGATGAGATGCCGAAGCCCTCAGGAAAGGGAACAGCACTCTTTTTATTAAATTTTCAATACCCCACAGTCTCTGCTGTGGGGTGTCCTTATATTCCCCCTTTGGCAAAGGGGGATGAAGGGGGATTTTTGAATAAATAAATTTTCAATAAATCTCCCCTAACCCCTCTTTGCCAAAGAG